>JAITVD010000063.1 GCA_031285965.1 Azoarcus sp. | reverse complement strand
CGGCAAGCCAAGCTCGTGGTATCCGCGCAACAACACATGGCGGCTGGACGTGGTGAAGGTCGGCCCCGACGGGCGGCTGGAGAAGTTCTATGACATGAAGTTCAAGGGGGATGACCCTACTTTCAGGGGTGAGGAAGAAAGACTAGAGGCATACAAAGCGATCGCCGAAAAATACACCGGCAGCAAAGACAATTTCGTGCCGTTTGTCGTGGAGAAAGAATGCGCCTGCCCGAAGCAGGACGAGGCGCAGCCGCAAGCCCGGCCGCAGACGCAGCGCGAACCTGAAGAGAATCTTCTCGACAAGTTCAAGGAAATGCTCAAACCCGCCGAGAAGCCCATCGACTTCCCGCCCGACCCTGACGCGCCCAAGCCGCCGCCCCCGCGCTCCCCGGCCCTGTTGCCGCCCCTGCCGGGCATGCCGCCGATACGGCTCTGAACACCCACTTTGATCTTTACGGGAGAAACGGAATGCTCACAAAAGAACAGATTCAGGGCTATGCCAGCCTAGACAGATTGGGCGTGGTCTATGGAAAAAACGGCTTTGCCGCCGGACAGATCGCCCTGGGGGCGGAGCTATATGTTGCGCCCCGCGAGCGTTCGCGGCTGCGTCTCGACATGCTGGACGTGCAGGAGGACTATTACAGCCGCTTCAAGGAACGCCTTGACCTAGTGCTGTTTTATTCCAAAGAAAAATCTGACGGGCTGACAGAAAGGCGGCTTAAAGGAAAGGACAGCCCCTTCCCTTTTGTCAGAGAGGCCACAAAACAGCGACCCCTTGAAGAGGCTTATCAGATTGGTGTTTTTGGAGACCCCAGCCACCCCGATTTCCCGGACAAGGGCAAATATGAAATCCCATCTTGGTCGAGCACCTGTTTTATCAGAAGCGGGGATAGCAAAAGAATGTCCTACCAAAAATTTTCCCTCCCCGTCTCCGACGGAAATGGCGGGCTGCATTTCGACATTCTGCGCGACTGCGTGCTGGCATGGGCAAAAATCCTGCGCCCCGCGCACGGGCTGGCGGGGCTGACCTTGCTGCAAGAAAATTCATCTTTGCCCGGCCTGTATCCGACCCTGCAAAAGTATCCGGGGCTGGACATCCAGGCGGCACTTGACTTTTCAATGGAAGCAGAAGGCACCCACGACCGCATCAAGTGCGTGAACTGGCTCACCGTGCTGGGGGAGGCGCTTGCCGAAGACCTCGGGGGCGAGTTCGTGCTCAGGAACGCGCTGGAGCCGGAATGCACGCTCTACACGTATCCGGGCGGCATCCTGATCCAGGCGGGGGAAGCCCCCCGGCTCGCCGACGTGGCCGTGCCGGGGAACGACGAGCTGCTCGCGCCCTACCGCAAGGTGGCCTTCATCACCCGGCGGGTGCGGTTCATGGACTACGAGGATAATCTGTTCCGTGTTGAAGAGCCATTAAACGGCGCGAAAGAGGCCAAGAAATGGGCAAGCCGGTTTGACTGACGGCAGCGGCTTTGCGCAGCATGGCACGAAGGCAAGGACAAGTACGCCAAGGACTGCATCCGCTAAGGCTGCATCGACATTGTGAAAATTGGCACCGGTGGGAAGCCGGAGAAGTTCTGCGGCATGAAGTTTGGGAATGGTGAGCCTAATCTCAAAAATGAACAACAAAGACCAAACGCCTACGAGGCAATCGTCAAAAAAACACTCCGCGCGCTCCGCAAATGCTGTTTTATGAAGCGCCGCTCGTATGGCAAGATGGCCAGTGGCAGATATTGTCGATCATCATTAAAAAAGTAAGAGGAGGCTGACCATGTTTTTCAAAAATTTTTTTAACCTAAAATTGAGATAGACGCATTGAATAGATTATGCCAGCAGGCATCTTATATTCAGATTCTATATAGCGCATATAGCTGAGAAGGAGCGTCACATGAAACGAAATATATTTTTGGGAGGCGCGTTACTGCTCTGCTCTATGATTTTTGGTGGAAATTTTGCGGCTGGAGAAAAAGATTTTATGGATGAATCCGTCACAATTCCATGCCCAAGAGTCGATCTTCATATTACGCCCGAAACGCTTGAGGTAATCAGAAAAAAACTGCTGGAAACCTTAAAAAAACAGCAGCCGCCTGAAAATTACGCGCATCTTGTCAAAGAAGCGGAAAAGGCTAAGCCTATGATACTTGAGGGAAATAACGCGCATATTGGTGCTTGGAAGCTGATCTGTCGCGGCAATGCGCTGTTATTGGAGCGTCAGCAAATACCGCGCGCGCCGCAGATGCTATTTTTTGAAGCGCCGCTTGAATGGCGGGATGGGCAATGGCATGTGCTGTCGGTCAATTCTGTGAGGGTCAGAGGAAAGCCTTGAGGCGATTGATTGGTGAGGTGGGAAATGCCCGGTTTTCCGCGAATCCCATCCGCTTGCGAATCTGCGGGCAAACGGTGTTATCAAGCCAAGCCTCTGCGTGATAGTATCCCCGCTTCTTTTTTGTATGCTTACGGTGTTCCCATGATTCTAGTGACCGGCGGCGCGGGTTTCATTGGCGGCAACTTCGTTCTTGACTGGCTGGCGGTGAATGGCGAGCCGGTGCTCAACCTCGACGCGCTGACCTACGCGGGTAATCTGAAAACGCTGGAAACGGTGATGGACGACCCGCGCCATGTGTTCGTGCAGGGCAATATCTGCGACCGCAACCTGCTTGACGGGGTGCTTGAAAAATACCGCCCGAGGGCGATTGTGCACTTTGCCGCCGAGAGCCACGTCGACCGTTCGATTCACGGGCCGGGCGAATTTATCCGCACCAACATCGAAGGCACATTCACCCTGCTTGAAGCCGCTCGCGCTTACTGGAACACGCTGGAGGGGACGGAGCGGGAGGCTTTCCGCTTCCTGCATGTGAGCACGGACGAAGTGTTCGGCTCGCTGAAAGCGGACGACCCGGCGTTTACCGAAGAAAACCTGTATCAGCCCAACAGTCCGTACTCCGCCAGCAAGGCGTCTTCAGACCATCTGGCGCGGGCTTGGTTTCATACCTACGGATTGCCGGTGGTGACGACGAACTGCTCGAATAACTACGGCCCGTTCCAGTTCCCGGAAAAACTGATTCCGCTCATCATTACCAATGCGTTCGCGGGCAAGCCCTTGCCAGTGTATGGGGATGGGCTGAACGTGCGGGACTGGCTCTATGTCGGCGACCATTGCCGCGCCCTCTGTGCCGCGCTCGCGCAGGGGCGTCCGGGGGAAACTTACTGCATCGGGGGCGGCAACGAGAGGGCCAATATCGACATCGTGCGCATGGTCTGCGCCTTGCTCGACGAGCTTTGGCCAGATGATGCGGGAGGACGCCGCGACCGGCTGATTACGTTCGTGACCGACCGTCCGGGGCATGACCGCCGCTACGCGATCGACGCCCGCAAAATCGAGCGCGAGCTTGGCTGGCGGCCTGTGGAGACTTTCGAGAGCGGCCTGCGCAAAACCGTGCAGTGGTATCTCGCCCATCCCCGCTGGGTCGCGGACGTGCAGAGCGGGGCTTACCGCAACTGGATGGAAGTGCAGTACGGAATGAAGGAATAAATAACGGATAGGGATAGTTGGAGTATTTGCTTTACCCAAGTCTGCGTTACTGGCATCGGGTTTCCGGCTTCAAGCCAGCAGCAAAGACAGCGAGGAATAGTAAAGCAGCTTTAATTTCCGGACAGATTAATCTTGATTTCCGGATGTGGAAATCGCCGTTTTTGGATGATTTCCGGACGGGAATAATCATCCGTTTTTGGCGATTTTCCCGGCCCTCAGCCAGAGGGCGCTGACAGTTTCCGGAGGCGGTCGGTGGTGACCTGGCAGTAGTGCTCACTGACCTCGATCCCGACGAAATCCTTGCCTTGGGACAGCGCGGCAGCGCCCGTTGTGCCTGAACCCATGAAAGGGTCGAGGATGCTGCCGCCGCAGGCAGGAGCAGGACACCGACGGCCATCAGGCGCGGCGACGTGGCTCTTATGGTTTTCGGGTTCTCGCACATGGTGCGCCTCCTTCCCCTACCTTCCGGCCAGGTCGCGGAGCATCTTCTGGGCGCGGGAGATGTCGATGTCAAGGACGATGGTTGTCATGATTTGCCTCTAAATCAGGGCTATATTTATTGAAGGGACGTGGCGCGGTGTACCCCGATGGGTAAGGGGGCACTCCCGGCTTGCCGGGGCTGTTGATGCCAGTTCGAGTCTGGCTCCGCATCACAGCGTCCCCTCAATGAGGACGTACCCTTTCCCCAGATTTTCTTTGATGTTGTGGGCAACAATCGGCTTTCCGGTTCGCACGATGTTCGTCAACTGCCCGCTCTTCAGCCGGTAGTTGATGAAGCGGCCCGCGATAACTCACGTAATTTTGCTTGATAACTCGCCCAGAGTTTGTTTGCGGCCTGTGAAACGAAATGTTGTTGGCTGAAACCGGCAGCCATGAAAAAACCCGCTCGCG
>JAITVD010000057.1 GCA_031285965.1 Azoarcus sp. | reverse complement strand
GGAGAGCTTTTTGAGCAGCCGGCCAAGGAGGTCTTGGACAAATCGTTGATGGTCAGCATCAGAACAGAACCTGCCCGACGACGTTGCCCGCATCGTCGTAAACGGAGCCGTCCCAGTCGGCATTTTCACACTGCGGGTAATGGTCGGCAAACTCAGGCGGAAGCTCATGCCGCCAGCCGATGATTGCTGCCATGCAAGGTGAGTGGTATGCGAGCAGACCGCTTCGGCTTGGCCGATAAGTCAAACAACTGGTCGATCTGGATGGTGACCTGTACAAACAAGGTGTCAGTTCTCTGAGCCTACGCCGCAAAAACCTGCTTTACCCGCAGCGTTTCGTTGCGTTCGATGAGGCCAATCAGGCGGTCGATATTAGGATGCTTGCCGGGATGCAGGCGGGCTTCTTCGGCGTGCTCGCCATAGAGTTCCAGCCCTTTTTTTGCAGCTTCCGGCGTAATCGCGCCGTAAAGCTGGGCGAGGTGGTTGTAGATGGACAAAGAAGCCGCCTGCCCGGATTTGTTCTCGATGATGCCGACCCGCCCGCCATCGGCGGCAATGAGGTTCATGGCCGCCAAGTGCGAGATGCCGGGCAGGCTTTTGAGCGTATCGGAAAAATTCATCTAGCCGCCTTTCAGACCCGCCGCGCCAGTTCCGCCGCTTTGCCTATATAGCTCGCCGGGGTCATCATTTTCAGTCGGTCGCGGTCTTGCACCGGAATATCGAGCATGGCGATGAAGGTACGCAAGGCCTCGCGGGTAATGCCTTTGCCGCGAGTGAGTTCCTTCAATTGCTCATAAGGGTTGGCAATGCCGAAACGTCGCATCACGGTCTGCACCGGCTCGGCGAGCACTTCCCAGCAGCCATCGAGGTCTGCCGCCAGCCGCGCCGGGTCGGCTTCGAGCTTGCCGAGGCCGCGCAGCATGCTGGTCGCGGCAAGCACGCTGTGACCGAAGCCCACGCCCATGTTGCGCAGCACCGTGGAATCGGTGAGGTCGCGCTGCATTCTTGAAATGGGCAGCTTTTCGCTGAAGTGCCGCAGCACCGCGTTGGCGAGGCCAAAATTGCCTTCGGCGTTTTCAAAGTCGATGGGGTTGACCTTATGCGGCATCGTGGAGGAGCCGACCTCGCCCGCCTTGAGTTTCTGCTTGAAATAGCCAAGCGACACGTACATCCAGATGTCGCGGCAGGCGTCGATGGCAACGGTGTTGGCGTGCGCCATCGCGTCGAACAGTTCCGCCATTGTGTCGTGCGGCTCAATCTGGATTGTCCAAGGGTTAAATTCCAGCCCGAAGGATTCGATGAAGCGGCGGCTGAAGGCTTCCCAGTCGAAATCCGGCCATGCGGCCAGATGGGCGTTGTAGTTGCCGACCGCGCCGTTGAACTTTGCGGTGAGGCTGACCTTGGCAATCCTGTCGCGGGCGCGGATCAGGCGGGCGGCGATATTGGCCATTTCCTTGCCCAAAGTGGTGGGGCTGGCGGGCTGCCCGTGAGTGCGGGAGAGCATCGGCAATTCGGCGTGCTGGCAGGCGAAGTCGCGCAGACGGCTGATGACTTTACCGAGCGCGGGCAGCAATGCCTCATTGCGTCCCGCCTTGAGCATCAGGGCATGGGACGTGTTGTTGATGTCCTCCGACGTGCAGGCGAAATGGATGAATTCGGACGCTTTCATCACTTCCGCGTTATGGCCCAGGCGAGCTTTGAGCCAATACTCCATCGCCTTCACATCATGGTTGGTCGTCGCCTCAATCTCTTTGACCGCCTCGCCGTCATCCGGGCTGAAACGCGCCGCCACGTCATCAAGCTCCGCCAAAGTAGCGGGCGAGAACGAGGTGATTTCGGCCAGCGCGGGTTCAGCGGCCAGCGCCTTCAGCCAAGCAATTTCTACCCGCACGCGGCTTCGGATTAGCCCGTATTCGGAAAAGTGTCCGCGCAAGGCTTCGACTTTGTCGAAATAACGGCCATCGAGAGGGGAAAGGGCAAGCAGGGATGAGACGGACATAGCGGCCTTCATGAAAAAATGGGTTGAATCTGAATCTTGCGGGTTTATCCCGCTTTGCCCGCATCGGGCGCAATCACGCGAAGCGTCGAATTAAATGAGCGAGCGCCCGGAAACGATCGCGGTGGCGTCTTTTTCGCTGATTCGCACCGTGGCGTTCAGGATGACGTGTATCACCAGCCAGTCCTGCAAGCGTTCCGCGCCACCGTCCTCGAACTGAAGGATGCGGCAGCCCGCGAAAGGCATGTTCTTGCCAAATATATTGGCAACCTCGGCGCGGCCCTTGATGGCATCGGGCACGTTCTCGCGTTGCAGGGTGAAATCGAACTGCGCTCCGGGCGCGAGCGCCGGGGACGCGGGCAGCGAAAAACCTTTCAGGGACAAATCGTTGAGCGCCAGGCGCTCTTCCCCGATCAAGACCCAAAAACACGGCTCGCCATGCAGCCTTGCCACGAAACGCTGATGAATCCGGCGCTCCTCCGAATCAACGGCAGAAACCGCCGCTTTGCTTTTCGGGCTGCCCAATGCCATCGGCTTATCGCTTTCAGGAGGCCGACGGGAAAAAGAGGCCGTCATGAATGAAGGAAACTTGTACGACATGGAATGCCTCTAGGATTCAGGGAGCCGGAGACGGGCGCGGAAAAGCGGCTGCGTCTTGCTCATCCCCCTTTGCGCACACGTTCTATCAGGAGGTCGACGATTTTGAGCGCCGCCTCATGGTCATTGCCCGCCATTTCCGCCGAAGTCATGAAGCGCCCGCCCACCGCTAGCTTCGGCACGGAATCTATCTTGTAGAGGCTGACGAGATGAATGGCGCGCTGCACCTTCGGACCAAGTGCTGGCGAATTGTAAACGCCCATGAATGCCGACACATCCAGGCCGTTTGCCTTGACCCATTCGCGCACGGCATCCACCTTGTCGAGCGGTTCCCGTTCTTCCTGCACGGCAACGAAAACCTTTTCATGCAGGTCGAGCCTTTTCATGATTAGGAGCGCGTAATGCAGGCGAGCCAAATTCTTGAGCTGTTCCCCCCAAACCACCGGAACCCGAACGAAAGCCACGTCACTCGGCAAGCGGCTGCTCCATTTCGCAACCAAAGGCTCAAAAGCCTGACAGTGCGAGCATCCATAATGGAAAAACTCCAGCACTTCAATCTTGCCTACCACGTCGGTCGGCAACGCGGGCTTCAGGACAGTGAAATTTTCCTTCTGCTGCCCAAAAGCAAAGCCGCTTGGACTGGCAAGCAGCGCCAACGCGCCGATTTGTTGCAGGGCATTGCGACGATTCATGTTGAAACTCCTGTTTCAAGTCCGCGTCAGATTGCTCTGACGGCGCTCAGTTGGAAATCTCCTCGGCGTTGAAACCGTTCGATACCAAGCGGGAACGCATCGCTTTCAGGTCTTCCCGATTGGTAAACGGGCCGACGCGGATGCGGTGCACAACCCGTCCGTCTGCCAGTTGGGCGCGTTGCGTGATGGGGTCAAGCCCCATCAGCAGCAGGCGAGCCTTGAGGTCATCGGCCTGTTCCGCGCTCTCGAAAGAGGCCAGTTGCAGATAAACCTGCTTGTCGAGAGCGGCTTGCACCGGCGGCGGGGCAACGATCTGGGGACGAGGCTGGGACTGCGGCGATCCAGCGGGCGCGGTCGGCGCAGCGGGGGCGTTCCCTTCGTTTGGGAGGGTGTTGAAAAAAGTGTAGTCCGGGCGCTCTACTGGGCGATCCCCCGGCTTGCCCGGCAAGGCGGCGGGCGCTTGCTGCGACCCCGCCGCGCCGTTGGCGCTGCTGCCGTTCGCGGCCTGCGCGGCGGCATCGGGCGTAGGTGAAGCCTGCTTCGTCGCGGAAGTCTGGCTGAATGGGTTGTCGTTCCGGTTAAAGAACCACACCGCGACGGTGACGATGACCGCACCCAAAATCATGCCGACGAAAACGCCCAGAATGGTTCCGCCACGGCTCTGCGAGGGTCGGGAAGCGCGTGGGATTCTTTTTTTGCGATTCACTGTTTTTTTGCGACTCACTTGGAAAACTCCGTTCCTGCGGCGGCAATGCCACAGGGCTTATTGTTACATTGATTCGGGCGCGGATACGCCAAGAAGAGCCAGCCCGTTGGCGAGCGTTTGGCGAACCGCCCCGGCCAGCGCCAGACGCGCCAGTTTCACGGTCTCTTCATCGACCAGCATCCGTTCCGCGTTGTACCAGCTATGGAAATCCGCCGCCAGTTCCCTGAGATAGAACGCGACCTGGTGCGGCGCGTAGTCGCTCGCGGCAGTCTGCACAACTTCGGGGAATACGGACAGGCGCGCGCACAACCCCAATTCGCGCTCGCTGCCTAGCGCGGCGGTATCGGATTCCATCAGTTCGGCAGAGCCGCCGCCCCATTTCCGCAACGCGGAGCATGCCCGCGCATGCGCGTACTGCACATAGTACACAGGGTTTTCATTGCTCTGGCTTCGGGCAAGGTCGAGGTCGAAATCAAGATGCTGGTCGCTCTTGCGCAGCACGTAGAAAAAGCGGCAGGCATCCTTGCCAACTTCGCCGCGCAACTCGCGCAAGGTGACGAATTCGCCAGCGCGGGTCGACATCGAGGTTTTCTGCCCGTCCCGGTAGAGCACGGCAAATTGCACCAGCGCCACGTCCAGCTTCGCCGGATTTAGCCCCAGTGCCTCGACCGCGCCCCGGACACGCGGCGCGTAGCCGTGATGGTCTGCGCCCCAGATGTCAATCATGCGGTCGAACCCGCGCTCGTACTTGTTCAGGTGATAGGCAATATCGGAGGCGAAATAGGTATAGATGCCGTTATCGCGCTGAACGACGCGGTCTTTCTCGTCGCCGAAGGCGCTGGAGCGGAACCACTTCGCGCCATTCTGCACGTAGATATGCCCTGCCCTTTCAAGCTGCGACACGGCTCGCTCGACCAGCCCCGTATCGAAGAGGCTGCGTTCCGAAAACCATTTGTCGAAGCGCACGCCAAATTCCTGCAAATCCTCGCGCACGTCGCCAAGCTGCTCATTGAGGGCAAACCCGAAGACCCATAAGTAATCCTCGCCCAGCAGGCGGCGGGCGTTGCCAATCAGCGCGTCCAAATGCTGTTCGCGCTGCGCTTTGGCATCTTTGTCGTCGCTGCGTTCGGCGGGCGGAAGCGCCGGCACGCCCTCCAGCACGTCAGCCGCCGTGACATGCGCGAAACGGTCGCCGTGCGCGTTGCGCAGTTCCCGCGCCATATCGACGACGTATTCGCCCTGATAGGCATTGGGCGGCAGCCCCGCCTCGATGCCGAACAGCGCCAAATAACGAAGCCAAGTGGACAGCGCCAGAATGTCCATCTGCCGTCCGGCGTCATTCACGTAATACTCGCGGCTCACGTCGAATCCGGCAAAAGCAAGCACGTCGGCCAGCGAAGCGCCATAAGCCGCGCCGCGCCCATGCCCGACATGCAGCGGTCCGGTTGGATTGGCCGACACGAACTCCACTTGCACCTTCACGCCGCTAGAAGTGCCGCGCCCCCAGTCTTTGCCTTGGACAATTGCCTCGCGCACCACCGCTGTTTTCAGCGCCGGGGCGAAAGTGAAATTGATGAACCCCGCCCCGGCCACTTCGGCTTTTTCCACCCATTTTGAGGGCGGCAATTCCGTGCGCAGCAGATTGGCCAAATCTCGCGGGTTGCGCTTGAGCGTTCGGGCAAGCTGCATGGCAATGTTCGTGGCGAAATCGCCATGCCCCGCTTGACGGGGGCGCTCCAGCACAATCGGGCTGTCGGCATGTGCCGGAGCGACGCTTTTCAGCGCGGCGCCTATCAGTTCGGTCAGCAGTGTTTTGGGATCGATGCTCATGGAAGAAAACGGGGAAAATTCAAAAATCGGACTAGCCGAGCATTATATCGGCAGAGCAGATGCGCGGCGGCACTATAAAAAAAGTAAGGCAGTGCCTCAGCTTGAAATTTCTGCCGCCGCTTGCGCAGTTTCGAGTTTTTTGTACTGCCCGAGCTTTTTCGCCTTCGGTTCAGGAATCAAGCGGGCAATTTCTTCGCCGAAGGAGTATCTGCACGACAACGGCAACCAGCGCAGATGCAGCGAAAGTTATCATGATGATGAGTAACCCCTCTTCTATTTTTGTAGAGTTAGAGAGAATGAGCAACACCGTAACTGAGGCAGCCAGTGCTATGCCAATACTTATCAGCAATATACGGATCACGGTCAGACTCATCTGAACCTCTCACGAGTCGGGCAGTTGAAATAAAGCCCAGCATCGCTACCTCCAGCCCTGACGACATCTTCAACAAACGCCGCGCAGTTGTTAGGCAGTACCCACCAAGACCAGTCTTTTACAAGAAGCTCTTGGAGTTTTCGATAGGAAGCGCCTGGATTCGGAATAGAGACATAGGTTCTACGAATTTCTCTTTTGCCATTCTCAACGAGGTAACGCTTGTAACCCTCTTCAGTCATGTGTCTTGGCCTTCCCTTGATTTCGGCAACATGGAAATAGCCGCTCCTCGTTTTAAGCAGCATGTGACCACAGGGATTCCACGATGTACCACTCACAACCACTGCATAAACCATAGTGAAATCAAGTGATAAGTGAGATGGGTGCATGATGTCACCATCATATGACTTTTGTTGCGAGGGTTCTCCCATGACATTTCCTTTAATGGTGAAGAAAAAAGAAACAAAATTCTTACTCGTATCACTTACAAGCGGCGCATCACCTGTGGCTTGGGCTTGATCCACGGTAAAACTTGCGGGTTAGCTGAAGTCTAATCAACCTTTTGTCTTTTCATCAATCTGTCACAAACGCGCCCTATAGTGAGCTTGTTCCAATCATACGAGATGAATAAGCATGAAACAGCTCATCCTTGCCGTCTGCGCGGCGGCAGTTGCCTTGACAAGCATCATCCCAACGACAATGGCCGCCGACAGCGTCACCGGGGCCGGAGCGAGTTTCCCCGCCCCGCTCTATACCCGCTGGGCGGCGGATTACAACAAGGCCACCGGCCACAGAATCAATTACCAGTCCGTTGGCTCCAGCGCGGGACTGAAACAAATCGAAGTCAAAACGGTTGATTTTGGCGCGTCCGACTTACCGCTCACCGATGCGGCCTTGCGGGAAAAAGGACTTATCCAGTTCCCGACCGTCGTCGGCGGCATTGTGGCCATCGTCAATATTCCGGGCGTTGCGCCGGGTCAGTTGAAGCTGAACGGGCAGGTTCTTGGCGACATCTATCTGGGCAAGATTACCCGTTGGAACGACCCCGCCATCGTGGCGCTCAATTCCGGGCTGAAGCTGCCTGACATAGCCATCGCCGTTGTCCGCCGCGCGGACGGCTCCGGCACAAGTGCCGGTTTCACCAACTACCTGAGCAAGACCAACGCCGAATGGAAAGAAAAAGTCGGCGAAGGCGCGGTGGTAAGCTGGCCGACCGGACTGGGCGGCAAGGGCAACGAAGGCGTTGCGGCGTTCGTCGCCCGCCTCAAAGGCGCGATTGGCTATGTCGAATACGCCTACGCCAAGCGCAACAAGCTGGCACATGCGCAATTGCAGAACCGCGCTGGCAAATTCGTCCAGCCTTCCGAGGCCAGTTTCAAAGCCGCTGCCGCGACCGCAGAGTGGGAAAAGAGCTTCCATCAAATCCTGACCGACCAGCCGGGCGATGAGTCGTGGCCGATTACTTCCGCAACCTTCATCCTGATGCACAAAATACAGGACAAGCCCGCGCAGGCTGCCGCGACGCTCAATTTCTTTGAATGGGTCTTTGAGAACGGCGACGCGCAAGCCGCCAGTTTGGAGTACATCCCCATGCCGTCCGCCGTGAAAGACATCATCGTCCGCTCATGGCAGTCGGTGACGGATATTTCCGGCAAGGCGGTCAGGCCGTAGCTCGCCCGAAAGCCTTCTGTCATCAATCTGTCACAAACCCTCCCTAGACTGCCACGCATATTTTGTCCGTCCGCCTCCCTCACTCCGAATGCGGCTGAACCTGAACATTTCCAACGCCTTTGCCGACCGCCTGTTTTCGCTTGCGGCTCGCGGGTCTGCGCTGCTCACGCTGGTTTTGCTGCTGGGCATCATCGTCTCTCTCGTCATGGGCGCGTGGCCCGCTATCCGCGAGTACGGGCCGGGTTTCCTGACGCATGACGCATGGGATCCGGTGCGGGAAGATTTCGGCGGGCGGGTAATGATTCACGGCACGCTGGCAACGTCTTTCATCGCGCTCCTCATCGCGGTTCCGGTGAGTTTCGGCATCGCGCTTTTCCTGACGGAACTCTCCCCAGCTTGGCTGAAGCGCCCGCTTGGCACGGCCATCGAACTGCTGGCCGCCGTGCCTTCCATCGTCTATGGCATGTGGGGACTGATGGTCTTTGGCCCGGTTTTGGCGCAATACGTGCAGCAGCCGATGCAGTCCCTTTTGGGCGACGTGCCTTTTTTAGGGGCGCTGGTATCCGGCCCGCCGGTTGGCATCGGGATTCTGTCCGCAGGCATCATCCTGTCGATTATGGTCATTCCTTTCATCGCGTCGGTGATGCGCGACGTGTTCGAGGTCACGCCGCCGCTGCTGAAGGAATCGGCTTACGGGCTGGGCGCGACGACATGGGAAGTTGTCTGGCGCGTGGTGCTGCCCTATACGAAAACAGGCGTGCTTGGCGGCATCATGCTCGGGCTTGGGCGGGCGCTGGGCGAAACGATGGCCGTCACGTTCGTCATCGGCAACATGAGCCAATCCAGTTCCCTATCGCTGTTTGAACCCGCCAACAGCATCACTTCGGCGCTCGCCAACGAATTTGCAGAAGCCGCGCCGGGGCTGCATCAGGCTTCCCTGATCTATCTGGGGCTTGTCCTGTTCCTGATTACTTTTACGGTGCTGATCTGCTCGAAGCTGCTGTTGATGCGGCTGAAGAAGGGCGAGGGGCGTCGCGCATGAGGCTGGAGGCATGGACATGAAGCGGCATGATGCCGACAAAACGGCTCTCTTCGCCCGCCGCAAGCGATTCAACCGGCTTGCCATCGCGCTGTCTATGGGCGCGATGCTGTTCGGCCTATTCTGGCTGGCGTGGATATTGTGGGAAACCGTCAGCATCGGTCTGTCCAGCCTGAGCGTTGCGATGCTGACGGAAAGCATGCCGCCGCCAGACGAGGCCATCGGGACGGGGGGGCTGGCGAACGCGATGATGGGTTCGTTCATGATGGTGGCGCTGGCCACTTTCGTCGGCACGCCCATTGGCATCCTGTCCGGCGTCTATCTGGCTGAATACGACCCAAACGGCAAGCTCTCGGCAAGCGTGCGTTTCGTCAATGACCTTTTGCTTTCCGCGCCCTCCATCATCATCGGGCTTTTCGTGTACGCGCTCATCGTCGTGCAATTTAAGGAGTTTTCAGGATGGGCGGGCGCGGCGGCGCTGGCGCTCATCGTCATTCCAATCACTATCCGCACCACTGAAAACGTGCTGGCGCTGGTTCCCGACGGGCTGCGCGAAGCGGCCTATGCGCTGGGTACGCCGAAGTGGAAAGTCATCACTCGAATTACGCTGGTCGCCGCTCGCGCCGGGGTGCTGACCGGCATATTGCTCGCCGTGGCGCGTATTTCCGGCGAAACCGCGCCGCTGCTCTTCACCGCGCTGAATAACCAGTTCTGGCAGGCAAGCCTTTCGGGGCCGCTGGCCAATTTGCCGGTGACGATTCTGCAATTTGCCATGAGTCCCTATGAAAACTGGCAGCAATTGGCATGGGGCGGCGTGTTTCTGATTACGCTCGCGGTGCTCGGACTCAATGTTCTGGCACGGGCGCTGTCCCGTGAAAAACTGAAATAAGAAAAGATATGGCTACGACCCGAACCTCTTTGCCGCCCTTCACTATGATGCCGTCGGGAGCGGAAAAACTCGCCCCTCCCGCGCCAAGCAAGATTGCCGTTCGCAATCTGAATTTCTATTACGGCAAATTTCTGGCGCTCAAGGGCATCAACCTCGACATTCCCGCAAATCGCGTGACGGCGTTCATCGGTCCTTCCGGCTGCGGGAAATCGACGCTCCTTCGCACCTTCAACCGAATGTTCGAGCTATACCCGGATCAGCGCGCCGAGGGCGAAATCTTGCTTGACGGCGAAAACCTGCTGGCATCAAAACAGGATGTGGCGCTCATCCGCGCCCGTATCGGCATGGTTTTCCAGAAGCCGACGCCCTTCCCCATGTCGATTTTTGAGAACATCGCCTTTGGGGTCAGATTGTTCGAGAAGCTCTCCCGCATCGACATGGAGGAGCGCGTGCAATGGGCGCTGCGCAAAGCGGCCATCTGGAACGAGGTGAAAGACAAGCTCCACATGAATGGGGCGAGCCTTTCGGGCGGCCAGCAGCAACGGCTGTGCATCGCCCGCTGCATCGCTATCAAGCCGGAACTGCTGCTGCTTGACGAGCCATGCTCCGCGCTCGACCCGATTTCCACCGCCCGCGTCGAAGATCTGATTGCGGAGCTGAAGAATGACTACACGGTCGTCATGGTCACGCACAATATGCAGCAAGCGGCGCGGGTCAGCGATTGCACCGCTTATATGTACTTAGGCGAACTCATCGAATTTGGCGAAACCGAACAGATGTTCCTGAAGCCCGAGCGGCGCGAAACCGAGGATTACATTACCGGGCGCTTTGGTTGAACACGCTTTATTAGAGGCCGATATGATCGAAAAACATCTCTCCTCCCAATTTGACAGCGACCTGAACGACGTTTGTTCGCGGCTCATGGAAATGGGCGGGCTAGTCGAGACGCAAATCCAGCGCACTATCAGCGCGCTGGCGGAATTTTCCGTGGATGAATTCAATAATGTGGTCGATACGGAAACCCGCATCGACCAGATGGAGGTCGAAATCGACCGCATGCTGACTGCCGTCGTTGCCCGCCGCCAGCCTGCCGCCCGCGACTTGCGGCTGCTGCTGGCGATTTCCAAGATTACGACCAATCTGGAACGCGCCGGGGACGAAGCCTGCAAAATCGGCATGCGCGTGAAGTCCCTTGTGGAAAGCGGTAAAACCCGGCAGATGCCGATCGGCGATCTGCGCGTGGCCTCCAATCTGGCAGCCAGCCTCATCCAGCGTTCGCTGAACGCTTTTGCGCGGCTCGATGTGCCTGCCGCCATTTCCATCTACAAAGAGGACGACCTGATCGACCGCGAATTTAAGGGTTTTACCCGCAAGCTCATCACCTACATGATGGAAAATCCGCACATAATCAGCAGTTGCCTCGACTTGCTGTTCATCGCAAAGGCCATCGAGCGCATCGGGGATCACGCCAAGAACATCACCGAGTTCATCATCTATATCGTGCACGGCACGGATGTGCGCCACAGCAAACTTGAAGGCATCGAAGCAATCGTTGTTCACTGAGGCAGGCAAGCATGACCCCTGCACCTATCCCCAAGCCGCGAGTGCTGGTTGTCGAGGATCAGCCGGACATCGTTGAGCTTATCTCCATCCACCTGCGCTACGAAGGCTTCGAGGCGGTCGTGGTGGAAGATGGCGCCGCCGCCCAGCGGGAAGTGGATGCCGTGCTGCCGGACATCGTGCTGCTCGACTGGATGCTGCCCGGCAGGCTGAGCGGCATCGATCTCGCCCGAAAATGGCGCGCAGATTCGCGCACGAAAAACATGCCCATCATCATCCTTACCGCGCGAGGGGAAGAGGCCGACAAAATCATGGGGCTGGATAGCGGCGCGGACGACTACATCACCAAGCCCTTCTCCCCCGCCGAACTCATGGCGCGCCTCCGGGCGCTCCTGCGCCGCCGCGCCCCCGAGCAATTGGCCGACACCATCGCCATAGGAGGGCTATTCATTGATCCGGGCATCGCGCGCGCCTATTTTCAGGGGAAAGAACTCCGGCTCGGCGCTTCCGAGTTTCGCCTGCTGCATTACCTGATGAAACACCCGGATCGCATCCACACTCGCGTATCCTTGATCGACAAGGTATGGGGCGACCATGTGTTCATCGAAGAACGCACCATCGATGTCCACATCAAACGTTTGCGTAGCAACCTGCTGGATGCCAAGGAGATGATTGAAACCGTGCGCGGCATCGGCTATCGCTTCAAATCGAAATCGGACGCCTGAGCCACTCTATGCCCTCCGTGTTTTACCGGTTCACGATGCTGTTTCTCTTCATGGCGGTAGGGGCGGTTTCTGTCGTTCTGGTCAAGCCCTCCGAAGGCATACTGGGGCTGGGCATCGCTGCGGGAGCGTTCATCTGGCTAATCTGGGACAACTGGTGCTCGCTTCAGTTCATCCTCTGGGTGCACCGCATAGAGGATGAGCCGGACGCGCCGCCGCCCTGGCTTGACAACATACGGCAGGAAACCGCCGAATACATCCAGCGCACCCTCCGCAGGCAAAGCCATAGAACGAAAGAATTTGAAAACCAACTGTACGACTTCCAGTCCGTACTACAGGCTTCGCCCAACAGCGTCATCATCCTAAACGCCCAAGACTGCATCGAATGGTGCAACCGCACGGCCAGCATCCACTTTGGGCTGGATGCCAAGCGCGACCTTGCGCAACGGATTACGCACCTGCTGCGTTCCCCCGCGTTAATCAAAAAACTGGCCGAGCGCGACTTTGCCGAACCCTTCGTAGTGGAAAGCCCTCTCGCCACGGACACGCACCCCATGCGGCTCGAAGTGCTCTTTCTTCCTCATGGGCAAGGACGGTTGTTCATGCTCTCGCGGGACATTACCGCCATCGAACAGGCCGAAGCCATGCGGCGCAACTTCGTCGCCGAGGTCTCCCACGAAATCCGTACCCCCCTGACTGTGCTGGCAGGTTTCATCGAAACCCTGCAAACCCTCTCTCCCAGTGAAGAGGAACGGGGCAGCATCCTCATGCGCATGGCGCATCAGGCCGAGAGGATGAAAAACCTTGTCAACGACCTGCTCACGCTCTCCCGCTTGGAAAACAACGCCCAGCTAAGGCTGGACGAATGGATACCCGTCGCTTCCATGCTTGAACGGCTCGGCATCGATGCCCGCAGCCTTTCCACACATCTGAACGGACAGGCTGCTCCGAAGCACGAAATTATTTTTGAAGGCGCGGACACTCCCGACGAAATCGCCGGCATCAAAACCGAACTGCAATCTGCCTTCTCCAACCTGGTCAACAACGCCATCCGCTACACCCCGCCCGGCGGAAAAATTATTGTCACATGGCAAATGAACGCCGAGGGCGGCGCGCGGTTTTCCGTGCGGGACAACGGCATCGGCATTGCCCCTGAACATATCCCGCGCCTGATGGAACGTTTCTACCGCGTTGACTTGAACCGCTCTAATGCCAGCAGCGGAACCGGACTGGGGCTTGCCATCGTCAGGCATGTGCTGCAACGGCATGACGCAAAGCTGGAGATTGACAGCACGCTGTCGCACGGGGCGTGTTTCAGCGTCACATTTCCGGCGGAGCGGGTGCGCTAGCTGAAGCGTCGCGTGATAACTCGCGCAGTTTTGCTTGATAAATTTGCGCAAATCCATTTCCATGGCGTGAAAGGGAATTGCTGTCGATGGAAGCACGTCTGATTTCTGGACAGGGAGAAACCGCCTTTTCGGGACGGTTGCGCCGTAACCGTATCTGCCCCGGCCACAGCGCCTCGATGGTGCTGCCCAGCCGCTCCGCGATGGCTCGCTGCACGGGGTAGCTTTTCGATTTGCCCGACGTGACAGTCGACACCGTGCTGAGGCTCACGCCCAGTTCGTCCGCCAGCGCTGCCAGCGTGATGCTGTTTTGCGTCATCACCATGAAAGAGCCGCCGATTCTGAGCGTAATGCTCCCCCCAGCGGGCACGTCCAGCAGGTAGCCGTGCGTCGCCTGGTCGTACCGCTCCACCGCCCCGTCGTCCCAGTGCCGGGCGGTGACAAAGCCGTCCTTCTCCGGCGCGGGGCGGGCGTCATTGAACAGCCCGCTGAGGATCGCCCCCGCGTCCGTTTCCCCGGACGGGGAAAAGATCAGGCACTCTTCGCCCACCGTTGGCGGCAACCATTCGCGCACGTTGCCAGCGCGCGGCGTCATCCACCGGAGCCAGTCCGTTGTCAGCCCGCCGGACTGGGCGCGGCACAAAGGCGGCTGGCTGGCGAAGTCGACGGCGGCCACCGTGCCGAAGCGCAGCACGGATTCAAGCCGCCGGTTCTGCTCGGGGGAAAGGTCTTGGCTCATGTGCCAGAAGGTGGCGGAAGTCCCGTGCGGGCGCGAGGGCGGCGTGTTGTGCGGCTTGCCCAGACAACAGGTAAAATTTTTTGTATTCAGTACCGTTTTTCAGTACTATAAAAAATGAGGCGGAAACACGGAAAAACCCTCGCCCTGATTTTCTCGCGCCCGGTGCCTTCCGGCATTCCGTGGCGGGACATCGAGGCCCTGCTCAAAGAGCTTGGCGCGGAGGTCAGCGAGCGCGAGGGTTCCCGCGTCGGCATCCGCCTGTTCGGTGAACAGCGGGTCTTTCACCGCCCGCATCCTTCGTTGGTGACGGACAAGGGCGCGGTGGCTTCCATCAAAAATGGCTTGAAGAAAACGGGGTAGCGCCATGAACAACCTCATCACCATCAACGGGCAGCGGGCCGTCATTTCCTTTGACCCGGACATCAACCTGTTCCGGGGCGAGTTCGTCGGGCTGGCGAGCGGCGGCGCGGATTTCTATGCCGCCGATGTGGATGGGCTGCGCCGCGAGGGCGAAATCTCCCTGCGCGCCTATCTCGACATGTGCCAGGAAGACGGGGTTCCCCCCTTCCGCTCGTTTTCCGGGAAATTCAACGTGCGCCTCCCGCCCGCGCTGCACGCGGCCTGTGCCGCTGCGGCGAAATCTTCCGGGAAAAGCCTCAACCAGTGGGTTTCCGAAGCATTGGCGGACGCCGCTGCCTGACTGGCTACCGCAGCCCCGCCGCCACATGATCCAGCAGCAAATTCTCCAGCGCCTCCAGATCGTCGCGTGAGAAGCCCAGCAGCGGGCGGGCGGCGTAGGCCACTTCCTTGCCGCCCGGCCTCACCTTGTCCCGCAGCCCGAAATGATGCACGGCGGCAATGCGCCCCGCCTTGCCCCCGAACTCCAGCCTCACCTCGTCCGCGCCGCGCCGGATTTTCAGATGCCGCGCTTGGCGCAGCTTGCGGAACATCCGGGCGCGCAGTTTCTTTTTGCCCTTCTGCGCCCGCCGTGGAGCGAAGGCAGAGCCGTCTGGCGCGACGTTGGCGGCAATGCGGCGCTGGTTCTCCCGCCGGAGAAGCTGCCCGAGCCGCAGCCCCACCTTCCGCCTGCCCGCCGGAGACAACGCGGCCATCAGCCCGGAGAGCGCCATGTTGGCTTCGGTAAGACCTTCGATGTCCGTGTCCATGCCTGTTCCTTTTTAACGCACCGTTTCGTTGGATGATTGACAACAGCCGAGAATGTTGTAGCATGTACAACACGAAAGCGCAGCTTATTTCCCGCAGGCGCGTCTACATCACCGATACGCTCCTTGTCAGCATCTCGGTATGGCGTGTTCCGCAACCGGTCAGGGGCAGTGCCCACGCATTCAAGTACAGCCTGGCCTATGTCGTTGACGGGGCATGCGTGCTGCGATACGACAACGAAGCCGGGAAAGGAGACCATCGCCACTATGGCGGCACTGAGGAACCCTACGCTTTTACGACACTTGAGGCTTTGTTTGCGGATTTCCAGACGGACATCACGAGGTGGAACCATGAAAACCATCATCTTTGAAATTGCCTCCCTTGAAGACGCTTTCGCGCAAATCATCGACGCGGCACAGGCCGGCATGCCAGAGAAGGAAGCCCGGTATTCCTTCCCCACGGTCGCCGACATGGCCCGCACGCTCACGCCCACGCGCTGGGGCATCTTGCAGGCGCTGACCGGCGCGGGGCCGCTGGGCGTGCGCGAACTGGCCCGCCGCGTCGGGCGCGATGTCAAGGGCGTGCACACGGACGCCCGCGCGCTGGCGCTCTGCGGCGTCATCGACCGCACCGGGGACGGCAAGTATGTTTTCCCATATGAAGCCGTGCATGTGGATTTCATGCTGAAAGCCGCGTAGCTACCCGATGATCTCCATGAAACTGCGCCCCGTCCCGCCCTCGTGCCCGCCAGCGGCGAGCGGCTCGTGGTAGAGCGCGTGGAGCGTCGCCCAGGCAAGGTCGGCATGGGAGACCGAGGCGCTGCGGTCGGCCCTGAAGGTCATCTGGCGGCCTGATTCGGTGGCGGCCTTGCGGATGGCCATGAAGGACTGCGCCACGTCCACCCAGCTCGCGTCGAACTCGATCCGCCCCCGGCTGAAGGTGTCCAGCCCCTTGAGGACGAGGCCGGTCTTGGTCTCGACGGAGTAATGGATGGACTCCGCCGCCGGAAAGAACTGGCTCACCAGTTCCAGCACGCCATGCCCCATGCCCGTGGCGTCGATGGCGATGTGGGCGACGTTGTAGCGCGCCGTGGCGTTCCTGATCGCCTTCGCCTGCGCGCTGAAATCCATGCCCCGGAACTGCTCGCGCTCCAGCAGCCGGAATTTCCCGCCCGGCGCATCGGGCGGCACGACGATGACCATCGCGGCGCTGTCGCCGGACAGGGAGGGGTCATAGCCTATCCACACCGGGCGCTCGCCAAAGGGGCGCAGCGCGAAGGGATGAACGTCGCCCCACGCGTCCCAGGCATCCACCATCGCCCGCATGAGCAGCGACATGGGGAAGACGCTGGCCGTGTCGTCGACGAACTGGCACATGAGCAGGTTGGCGTATTCCTCGGGGCCGTATTCCAGCTTCAGTCCGTCGAGGTCGAAGAGGCCGCAGCCGCCCCGGATGGCGTCTTCCACCGTGACGATCTGCCGCCAGTGCTTATCCGGCCCCACCGCGCCCGCCGCCAGGTCGCCGTGCGAGAGCGCGAAGAGGGCCTGATCGTTCTTGGGGCGCTTCCGTTTGAACAGGTCGCCGTTCCAGAACGGGTAGGCTTCGTGGTTGATGGAGGAGGGGGTGCTGAAATAGGTCTGCCGTCATTTCCGGTGCAGCGCCATGCCGGAGGCCACCTTGCGCAGTTCGGAAAAGTTCTGCACCCAGAAATATTCGTCAAAGTACAGGTTGCCGTGGTAGCTCTGCGCCGTGCGGCTGTTGTTGGAGAGGAAGTAGAGCGACGCGCCGTTGGGCAGGATGATGGGCGAGCCGGTGAGTTCAACGCCCTCCTCGGCGGCGAAGGCGGCGATGTACTGCTTGAAGACGTGCGACTGGGCTTTGGAAGCCGACAGGAAAATCTGGTTGCGCCCCGTCTCGATGGCGTCGATCAGCGCCTCGCGGGCAAAGTACCACGTCGCGCCGATCTGCCGGGACTTGATGAGGTTCCGTATCCGGTGCGCCTGCCCGGCGTCGAACCAGGCGCGCTGGTAGCCGTAGAGCGAATCGAGGAAGCGTCTGCGCAGCCCCGCCGCCTGTTCCTCCGTGATGCCGTTCCTGACCGCCTTCCTCTTCGGCCCCGCGTTGCGGCGGGCCACCTTCGGGTTCAGGTCGGCCTCGTTGCCGCCGCCCTCATAGCGGCGGATGCGGGCGGTGCGTTCCATCTGGCGGCCTATCAGGTCGATTTCCTTGAAGTCGCGGGCATCCTTCTCCTCTTTCATCACAAGCTGAATGTAGCGCGCCTCCAGCGCGTTTTCAGCCCGCTCAACCAGCGAGGCGCTCTCCCATTTGTCCCGGCGCTTCCATGCGGAAAGCGTCACGGGCGGAATATCCAGCAGGTCGCAGATGCGCGCCAGCCGCCAGCCCATCCAGTAGAGCGTGCGGGCGCGGAGGCGCGGCTCCTGGTCGTTCGCGCTGTCAGGCAGCAGGGGATTCATGGAAATCTGGCAGACGGCGGCGGTCAAGGCGTCACAGGCCCATCGAAGGGCGGCGCATCGAAAACGCGCATCAGCTTGTCGCCCACCCAGAATTCCCAACGCTCGACCTGCCGGAACGGCTCGACGGCCGGCTCCGGGGCATGGCGGACGGTGGCCACCGTGCCCGGCCCCATCAGCCCCTCCGGCACGGGAATGCGGATCACGGGCGCGGGCGTTTCGCCTTCGCCGCCTTCGCCGCTGCCGGGCGGCTCATTGCCCTCGCCCTCTTCCGAATCCGGGTCGGGCTGCGTGGCCAGCGCGAGCGACACGGCCACGCGCTCGGTGAGCTTGGCGAGCCGGATTTCAATGTCGGCCTTGCCCGCGTCGAGCACGTCGACCTCAAAGGAAAAGTCCGCCCGCCGGGCCGGGTTCAGCAGGATGTCCGGCTGCGCCGACCAGAGCCACGCGACGATGGGCAGGAACAGCATGTCGGCGTGGCCCGCGTAGTCGGTGACAAGGGCGATGAGGTCGTACTGGTATTCAAAGGACAGCCCGCCGTGCATCGTGCTGTGGATTTCGCCCCGCTCGATGCGCACATGCAGCGCCTCGGGGTTCTGCGCAAGCTCAGGGACGGCGGCGGCAAGCGCGGCGCGCAGGGAATCGGGCTTAATCATGGGAACTGCCTTCGCAATAAAATACACATAAATGTTTATAAACACCTTTGCAAACATACACAAATATGTTTATATATGAACCATGAACAGCAAAGAATTCAAACGCTGGCTGACGCAACAGGGCGCGACCTTCGGCACGATGAAAGGCTCTCACCTCAAGGTGTACCTGAACGGCAGGCAGACCATCGTCCCGATGCACAACGCCGAACTCAGAAAAGGAACGGTCGAAGGCATCAAAAAACAGCTTGGCCTGAAATAACCAGACAAGGAATCCAGAATGAAATTTCCCGTGACCCTCGCCCCTGATGAAGAAGACAGCGGCTTCGTCGTGACCTTTCCCGACATCCCGGAAGCCATCACGCAGGGCGAAACAGAAGACGAAGCCTTGGCCATGGCACAGGAGGCGCTGGAAACCGCCCTTGAGTTCTACTTCGAGGACAAACGCGCCGTACCGGAACCGTCCCGCCCGGCACGCGGCCAGCCCGTGGTTGAACTGCCCGCCAGCCTGTCCGCAAAGGTGCTGCTGCTCAACGAAATGCTGGCCCAGAACGTCCGCCCTGCCGAACTGGCGCGGCGGCTGAACACCACTCCGCAAACGGTCAACCGCTTGACCGACCTCCAGCATGTCACCCGCATTGACGGCATCGAGGCGGCGTTGCGGGCGCTGGGCCGGCATCTTGAGGTTCGGCTGGCCTGACATTTACCGTGGCCACGCGCCGATCAGGGCGCGACGGTCGAATTCGCATCGGTCAGCATCCTGTGCCACCGCTTCAAGTCGGCTTCCACACTCTCCGAGTGCAGCGGCTGCGGCGCGGGCGATACCGAGGCGGGCATCGGCGGCAGGCTCGGGCATTCGGTTGAGGATGCCAGTGACCCGGTTCCCCTTGTCGCGCAACTGGCGAGCGGCATCAGCAGCAGCACGGGCAGCAGCGTTGTTTTGAATGCGCAGTTCATTGATCGTCCTCTCTGTCTCGATGGCAGCGGCCCGCCATGCCTGTTCCTTTGCACGTGCCGCCTCAAGGCGCATCGCGTAGGCTTCGGCAGCGGCCCGGCGCTCTTCGCCCCATTCGGCGCGTGCCGCATCCAGTTCGGCCTCCAGCCGCCAGCCGTTGGCAAGCCATCCCGCCATGAAGGCCAAAGCGGCCAGCAGCGCGAGGGCGATGACGGTCACGGCACCGCGTGGCAAAATTCGCCCGCCCATTGACGTTGTGTTTGACGAAAACGCTGACAGTGCCGATAATCAAGGCATGAGTGCTGGCGTGCTGCGGAATGCCCTGGAGGGGTTCCGCGATAGTTTCTTCGTGTTGGGCAAAAGGGCGTACCGCCTTCCGCAACGGGAGGGGTTCCGGGTCGATGCCGCCCGCATGAGACGCGATGCCGCACGGGTCGCGTCCATCGTGCGGGCCAAGGCAGGCGATGCAGATGGGCAGCAGGACGACGGCGGCGCACGCTAAGAACAGGGAAGGCGAGCTTTCCATCTCGCAGGTTGAAAGCGAGAGTCCGCTGCTTCCTGTCGCGTAGCTTGAGCGGCTTCATGCGTTCAGGCTAGATCTCATAGACTGGGTAAAAGAACAGACGCAGGCAGAAGCTGAGCACAGAAGGCGCGAAACCCGCTCCGTCAACAGGTTCGTATTCTGCGAGCGCCTTTTCGGGCAGACCTTCGCATTCCTGCTGGGCGTCTGCGGCATCGTGGGCGGCGGGTACATCGCCCTCTCCGGGCATCCCGAGGCA
>JAITVD010000054.1 GCA_031285965.1 Azoarcus sp. | reverse complement strand
GAGCAAAGCGCCGGCGGCGCTTCCCCGCGCCGCCTTGCTGGTCAGCAGCAATCCCGCGAGGCCGCCCAAAGCCGCTGGGCCGAGCAAGCTGGACAAGGGATTGCCGTTTTCGTTGCCGCTGGTCGCCGCGCCGCCAAGCCCTGAAAGTCCTTGGCCGAGAATGCCTTGAAGATTTTGCAGCAGGTTCATGTTGTTTGTTCTCCGTCAAAAATGTTGCGCGCCGCAAGTATACGCTGTGCCGGAACTATCCGTCTGTCCTGTTTTCTGGGTATGTCACTGGCTAATTTTTTGATGAACTTGCGGAGATAGGCAACTATGCACTGGTCAAAGATGCCAGAATCCGATAAAACCCCAAAAAAAAGAGGTTCGTTGTCGGAGAGAACCCTTTGTTGCCCTGAACCTAGCGTTCAAATTTCAACGCAACTTAAAGGAACCTAACCATGAAAATAACTGATTTGTATAAGGTCGCGCTTGCCGCCGCCGTGTCCGCCTGCTTTTCACTGCCCGCAATGGCGGAAGGCATTTCGCCCGCCAACGTTGGCGTTTCTGGAATGGTTGGCACGACTGGCGTCGGCGTGCACGTCTCCGTCCCCATCCTGCGGACGCTCAATGCCCGCTTCGGGGTGAGCTACTTCGAGCACAGCACGACGGGCAGCACATCCAACGTGGATTACAAGTACAAGCTCAAGCTCAACACTTTCGATGCGCTGGCCGACTGGCATCCGATGGGAAACGGCTTCCGCGTGACGGGCGGGCTGCTGTGGAACGGCAACAAGGTTGATGCCACGGCGAAGGCCAGGAATGGGGAATACGAGGTCAACGGGCATCTCTACAATGCCTCGCAGGCAGGTGATCTGAAGGGCAGGATTGACTTCAGGGACGTTGCCCCGTACTTGGGCATCGGCTGGGGAAGTGCGCCCAGCAGCAAGGGATGGTCGTTTTCGGGCGACTTGGGCGTGATTTTCCAAGGCACGGCCAGAGCGTCCCTGAAGAACCGGAACTGCACCCTCAGCGCGGCGTTGTGCGCCCAGTTGGCGGACGACATCGAGGCGGAAAGGAAAGAACTGCGGGACGAAGTGAAGGACTACCGCTATTACCCGGTCATCCGGGCGGGCGCGAGCTATCGGTTCTGAGAGCATAAGGGGAGGGCGGGCAAAAGGTTTTCTTCGCCGCGCTCCGGCAAAAAAATGGCTCCGCGAAACGGAGCCATTTTCACTTCAACGGAGATGGACAGAGCCTTACATGTCCATGCCCATACCGCCCATGCCACCCATACCGCCCATCGGAGGCATGGCGGGCTTCTCTTCGAGCAGTTCCGCCACCATGCAATCAGTGGTCAGCATCAGGCCAGCGATGGAGGCGGCATTTTGAAGCGCGGTGCGAGCCACCTTGGTGGGGTCGAGCACGCCCTGTTCGACCATGTCGCCGTATTCGCCGGTCGCGGCGTTGTAGCCGAAGTTGCCCTTGCCTTCGAGCACCTTATTGACGACGACGGAAGGCTCGTCGCCCGCGTTGGCGACGATTTCACGCAAGGGCTGTTCCAGCGAGCGCAGGACGATTTTGATGCCAGCGTCCTGATCGTGGTTGTCGCCCTTGAGGGCGGAAACGCTGGCACGGGCGCGCAGCAGCGCGACGCCGCCGCCGGGGACGATGCCTTCTTCAACCGCCGCGCGGGTGGCATGCAGCGCGTCTTCGACACGGGCTTTTTTCTCTTTCATCTCGACTTCCGTCGCGGCGCCGACCTTGATGACGGCCACGCCGCCCGCGAGCTTGGCAACGCGCTCTTGGAGCTTTTCGCGGTCGTAGTCGGAGGTGGCTTCCTCGATCTGGACGCGGATCTGCTTGACGCGGGCCTCGATGCGGGCAGCCTCGCCAGCGCCGTCGATGATGATGGTGTTTTCTTTGCCGATCTCGATGCGCTTGGCTTGGCCGAGGTCGCCCAGCGTGGTTTTTTCGAGCGTCAGCCCGACTTCTTCGGCAATGACTTGGCCACCGGTGAGGACGGCGATGTCTTCGAGCATGGCCTTGCGGCGGTCGCCGAAGCCCGGCGCTTTGACGGCGGCGGTCTTGAGGATGCCACGGATGTTGTTCACGACGAGCGTGGCCAGGGCTTCGCCTTCAACGTCCTCGGCGATGATGAGCAGCGGGCGTCCCGCCTTGGCAACCTGTTCCAGCACCGGCAGGAGGTCGCGGATGTTGGAAATTTTCTTGTCGAAGAGCAGGACGTAGGGATTGTCGAGAATGGCAACCTGCTTGTCCGGGTTGTTGATGAAGTAGGGCGAGAGGTAGCCGCGGTCGAACTGCATGCCTTCGACGACATCCAGTTCGTTGTTCAGGCTCTTGCCGTCCTCGACGGTGATGACGCCTTCCTTGCCGACCTTTTCCATCGCCTGCGCGATGATGGTGCCGACATCGGCATCGGAGTTGGCGGAAATAGTGCCGACCTGCGCGATTTCCTTGTTGGACTGGCAAGGCTTGGAAATCTTCTTCAGTTCGTCGACGGTGGTGATGACGGCCTTGTCAATGCCGCGCTTGAGATCCATCGGATTCATGCCGGCGGCGACAAATTTCATGCCTTCGCGCACGATGGACTGAGCCAGGACGGTGGCGGTGGTGGTTCCGTCGCCTGCGATGTCGGAAGTCTTGGAGGCGACTTCCTTGAGCATTTGCGCGCCCATGTTCTCGAACTTGTCTTTAAGCTCGATTTCCTTGGCGACGGAGACACCGTCCTTGGTGACGGTCGGCGCGCCGAAGGAGCGGTCCAGCACAACGTTGCGGCCCTTGGGACCCAGCGTGACCTTGACAGCGTTGGCGAGGATGTTGACGCCGGCGACCATGCGGTCACGGGCGGAATCGCCAAATTTGACTTCTTTAGATGCCATTTACGGACTCCAGAAATACGGTTGGATGAAAGCTGAAAATGAAACGGGCTGCGAGGCGCTTAGGCTTCGACCACGCCCATGATGTCTTCTTCGCGCATGACGAGCAGTTCTTCGCCATCGACCTTGACAGTTTGTCCGGCGTATTTGCCGAACAGGATGCGGTCGCCCGCTTTGACGGCCATCGGGCGGACTTTGCCATCGTCAAGGATTTTGCCGTTGCCGACGGACAGCACTTCGCCCTGGTCTGGCTTTTCGCCCGCAGAGTCTGGAATGACAATACCGCTGGCGGTCTTGCGCTCGGCTTCCAGACGTTTGACGATCACGCGATCGTGCAGGGGACGGATTTTCATTGGTTTGGCTCCTCACTCTTGGAATTGACAAGGCGGGCATCGTGCCCGCCGGAAGATGGTTCAGTTCCCGATTTTGGTCGGGCGTTAGCACTCACGTGCAACGAGTGCTAATAATAGGGGCGGGGTAGGGCGTTTTCAAGCCCGCATGACGAAAGAAATTCAGGAAAATTTCGGGGCAGGAGTTGGAATGCCACGAAAAACGGTTCGCAACGGTAAAAAGCCATGCCCCGTTCCAGCGAAAACAAGGCATGGTTCCGAGTGCGCTGGAATATTGGGCGCTTTTCTCTTCATTCCTATGAACTTATTTTCACGGTTTTTTTCCTGTTTCCTGCCTGTGCCGCCCCCTAGCCCGGATATTCAGTCAGGGCTGGAGCGCATCGCGGCGCTGGTCGATAAAAAATTTGCCGTGATGCCGGATTTTGACGAGCGGCTGGCCGCGCCGGTGGCTCATGCACGGGAATTCTGCGCCCGGATGGTGGATGTTCTGCCGCCTGCGGTGACGATTGATCGGCGAAGTTTCGCCAGCGACCCGCTCGTACATGCCCTGTTCGCGTCTGCTGACGACATCGGCGCCATGCTGGCCGCCAGCGAGGCGCTGCAAAGCTGGCTCGCCGCGCCGGAAGTTCGGCTGGAGGACAGTTTTATTGGGCTGATGGTTGCGCGGCGGGCAGACAAAAAGGTGCTGGGTGTTGCCATGCAGGGCGAAATCGTGATGAGCGATGTTCCCCAGACCTTGCTCCAATTCGCCGATCAGGCGCTCATCTTGCCCGCCAGTGATGCCGCTTCGGCGCGGGCGGCGTTTCTGGAAGCGGCTTTCGACAGCCTCCTGCTCGCTTTTGCCGGACACCTCGCCCGCGCGAGGGAGGCTTACAGCGCCCTTCAAACCGAACGGGACATGGAGCGCGTCCGCCAGCGCAGCCGCCCGACGGACACGGCCTTTCCCGAGCGGCGCATTGCCGCGCTGGATGAGCGCCTACAGCAGCAGTTCCAGAGCTTGCAGCCCGACACCGTCATCGACGAACTGGCGGCTTTTCTGATGCGCCCCGAACAGGCTTTGAGCCTCGACCCGGTTCGGTTATGGGTGACACGCTCAGGCGTGATTCAGGAAGACGCCCATCACGACGCCGACGCGGCGCCGATTCTTTTCATGGAATTCACGTCGCGGGATCGCCGCCGCCACCTTGTCCTGCCCGTGCGCGTCCGCTACGACGAAGCGCGGGAGGCGCTGGCGCGGACGAAGGAAATACAGGCGGCACGCAAATACATGTTCCTGCTCTGAAAAAGCGCAAGCTCCCGGTTTCTTCCGAAAACCGGGAGCTTGCGCCAGAGGCATGTCGGTCAGAACGGAATATCGTCGTCGAAGTTGCCGAACCCGCCGGAATCGCCCGCTGGGGCTTTGGAGGCGGTCGGGGCGGGGCTGGCTTCGGGGGCATAATTCGTGCCGCTGTCGCGCTGCATCGGCGCGTCGCCGCCGCCTTCCCGGCGACCCAGCATTTTCATCTCAGAGGCTTCGACTTCGGTGGTGTAGCGTTCTTGTCCGTCCTTGTCCGTCCATTTGCGGGTGCGGATGCGCCCTTCGACATAGACCTGCGACCCTTTTTTCAGGTATTGCCCAACGATCTCGGCAAGCCGCCGGTAGAACACCACACGGTGCCATTCTGTCTGCTCTTTCTGCTCGCCGGAATTTTTGTCCTTCCACGACTCGGACGTGGCGATGGTGACATTTGCCACGGCTTCGCCGCTGGTCATGTAGCGGATTTCCGGGTCACGGCCAAGGTTGCCGATGAGGATGACTTTATTGACGGATGCCATGCGGGGTTCTCCTGTGTGTGTTCGGTGATAAGCGACATCATGCCCGTTTATGGGCGGATTCGGTTGGGGCGGGAACTGGCAGCGGGCATGCCACGGCGAGCGCCAGCCATGACAGGGCGAGTATGCCGCAGCACCATCCGACGGCGGCCTCGCTGAAATGCCGAAGCAGCCAGCCGCCCGCCGCAGCGCCGAGAAAAATTCCGATAGATTGCAGCGTGTTGTATACGCCAAGCGCCGCGCCCTTGATTCCGGGGGATACGATACGCGAAATCAATGACGGCTGCATGGCTTCGAGTATGTTGAACGCGATAAAAAAGAGCGTGAGCCACGCGGCGGCCAGCCAGATGTTCTCCGTCCATGCGTATAGCCCCGCCTGGACGAGCGCGAGCAAGGCGACCGCGCCCGCGTAAACGGGCTTGAAGCGCCTGCCGCGTTCGGCGGCGACGATAGCGGGAACCATCACGGCAAAAGACAGCAGCACGGCGGGCAGATAGATTTTCCAGTGCTCCTCGACGGGCAGGCCGCCATGCGCGACGAGCGCGGCGGGAAGCGTGACCCACATCATCATCTGGATGAGGTGAAGGGCAAACACCCCAAAATTGAGCCGCATCAGCGCCCCGTTGCGTAGGATTTGGCGAATAACGTTGTTCTCACGGATGGGCGTGGAACGTGCGGCGGGCGCGGCGGGCACGGCCCAGACCGTCAGCGCCATTGCGCCAAGCGCCAGCGCGGCGATGAGCCAAAAGATGCCGGACATGCCAATTGCCGCGTAGAGCAGCGGCGCGGCGACCATCGAGAGGGCAAACATCAGGCCGATGCCCGAGCCAATCATCGCCATGATTTTGGTGCGGTGCTGGTCGCGTGTCAGGTCGGCGGCCAAGGCCGTGACCGCCGCCGAGATTGCGCCGGAACCTTGGATGACGCGCCCAATGATGATGGTGTGAATATCCGCCGCGAGCGCCGCCACGGCGCTGCCCGCCACGAACAATGCCAGACCGAAAAGAATCACCGGCTTGCGCCCGTAGCGGTCAGAGGCCATGCCGAAGAGGATTTGCAGGAACGCCTGCGTCAGCCCATAAGCGCCAATGGCCATGCCGACGAGGAAGGTGTCGTCCCCGCCAGGAATCGCGCGCGCATGCACGGCGAACACGGGCAGAATCAGGAACAGCCCAAGCATCCGCAGGGCAAAAATGGCCGCAAGGCTCATGCCCGCGCGGCGTTCGGCGGAGTTCATCGTATTGCTTGTGTTGCTTTCGGAAAAAGGGACTGGCACGGGCAAATCACAGGTTCGGAACAGGACAGAATCTCAAATTCTAGCATTGCCGCCTGTGATGTCTCGTACTCTCTTCTGTCTTAGATAAGTGACATTTTCCATTCTTTTTTTCCCGAGATAGGCATAGCGTGGCCGTTCTGTAACAAATAAAAAAATCAATTCAATTGAAGGGAGCGTCCCATGCTGTTACGCGCTTTTCGCGACGGGTCGATAGCGACCAAACTCAATGTGATTCAGGCGACGGCGGTGCTCATTCTTTTTGCCGTGGCGATTGCGGCGGTGAGCAGGGCGCTCAGCGCCAACTTGGAGCAGCAAGGCATCGAAGAAATCAGGCAATCCAACCAGCAGGCGATTGGCATGGTCGAGACGGTTCGCCTGTCGCTCGAACAAGCGGCGGAACGCCTGTGCAGCATGCTGCAAAGCAGCCACGAAGGCGAATTCGTCTTGCGCGAGGATGAAACGGTCGAGGTCGGCGGCGCAAAAACGCCACTTCTCAGCCTGAACGGCAGGACGCTCAATAACAGCCTCGCCACGCTCGACCGGTTTACCGTGACGACCACTGCGGTCGGCACCATTTTCGCCCGACAGGGGAATGATTTCGTCCGCATCGCCACCTCGCTGAAAAAGGAAGACGGCTCGCGCGCGATGGGAACGCTGTTGAACGCAAAACATCCGGCGCTTGGTCTTTTGCTTTCAGGAAAGCCCTATACCGGAAAGGCGAGCTTGTTTGGCCGGGATTACATGACCAGTTACAAGCCGCTGCGCGATCGAACGGGCAATGTTGTCGGAGCGGTCTTTGTCGGCCTTGATTTCAGCGAGCAGCTCGCCGACATGAAAAGGAGGCTGTCGAGCGCGAGCCTTTTCCAGACCGGCTATATCTTCATCGTCGATGCCAGCGCGAACAAAGGCGAACTCGTCAGCCATCCATCGAGCTTGGGCGAAAATTTATGGGACGCGCAGGACGGCAACGGTGTCTATTACATCCGCGAGATCATCGAGAAGAAAGACGGGCTGCTTTATTACCAGCACCCAAAGATTGGTGAAACCAGGCAAAGCGAAAAAATCGCCGTGTTCAATTCCCTTCCGTCCTGGAACTGGGTGCTGGTGTCGAGCGTCTATACCGAGGAATTCGAGGCCAAAGCCAAAGACCTGCGCAACCGCCTTGCGATGACCGCTGTGGTTTTGTGCGCCTTGCTGTGCAGCGTGGTGTTCTTTTCGTCGAAACGCTGGGTTTCACGCCCGTTGTCCAAGGTGGGCGCGGCGATGAAGCGCATCGCCGCAGGCGACCTGACCGTCACCATTGGGCGGCACGGCAACGATGAGGTCGGTCAATTGCTCGATGCCACGGATACGATGGTGAAGGACATGCGGGCCACGTTGGTGGACATCAAAACGGCAACCTTCCAGCTTGCGGAAAGCGCGGGCAATCTGTCTGGCGCTGCCATGCAGGTGGCGACGCAGTCCGGCCAGCAAAGCGAAGCCGCTTCGACCATGGCCGCGAACATTGAGGAGATGAGCACCAATATTGTGAATGTGGCTGAAAACGCAAACCATGCCAATGATGTTTCGGAAGCGTCGGGTCAGGTTTCCAGCGAGGGCGCGGAAGTGATTGGGCGAGCTGTCGCCAGCATGGCGCGCATCGCCGAGACGGTGCATGCCGCCTCAAAGGCAGTGACCACGCTGGGGCAGGAATCAAAGGCGATTTCGGCCATCGTCAATGTGATTCGGGAAATTGCCGATCAGACCAATCTGCTGGCGCTCAATGCCGCAATCGAGGCGGCGCGCGCGGGCGAGCAGGGACGCGGCTTTGCCGTGGTGGCCGATGAGGTGGGGAAACTTGCCGAACGCACTTCCGCATCGACGCAGGAAATCGGGGCGCTGATTGACCGAATCCTGCATGGCACGGAGGACGCGGTGGCGCGAATGGGCGATGGCGTTCATCAGGTCGAGGAAGGGATGCTCTTTGCTGAACGCGCCGCCTCCAGCATTTCCAGCATCAGCGGCAGCGCCGCTCAGGTGACGGTTGCGGTCACGGACATTTCACGGGCGCTGGAAGAGCAGGCTGCCGCAATTTCCGACATTACGAAAAACGTCGAAAGAATCGCCGGCATGGCGGACGACAACAATGGAATGGCGAAAAAATCCGCCGAATACGCGGGCGAACTGGAGCGGCTGGCCGAAAGCCTTCGCGCGCGCATGGCGCATTTCACCATTTGAGGGCATGGCGCACGGCGGAACTCATCGCGTCGCTTTTGGAAAAAGGCGCTGCCCTTGAAGCCGCGTGAATTGAGGCGCTGGAGGTTTCGTCTTAAGATAGCGCCTCGCGCCTGAAATGTCGGACGCGAAAACATGTTCCCAACGAATGCGGTTCACTGACAGAAACCGCGCACTTTACCCCAACGTCGCAGGAGATTTTTCCGTTATGGCTCACACACTTCCCGCCTTGCCTTATGCCCAGGACGCGCTGGCGCCCCATATTTCGGCGGAAACGCTGGCGTTTCACTACGGCAAGCATCACCAAACCTATGTGGACAACCTCAACAAACTCATCGCGGGCACGGAATTCGAGACTCTCGCCCTTGATGCCATCGTCAAAAAAGCGCCTGCGGGCGGCATCTTCAACAACGCGGCGCAGGTCTGGAACCACAGCTTTTTCTGGGAAAGCCTCAAGCCCAACGGCGGCGGCGAGCCTGCTGGCGCGTTGGCGGCGGCCATTGCCAAAAAGTGGGGGACGTTCGCGGAATTCAAAAAAGCCTTTCTGGCTTCCGCGACGGGCAATTTCGGTTCCGGCTGGACATGGCTCGTGAAGAAAGCAGACGGCGGGCTTGACATCACCAACACCAGCAATGCCGGAACGCCGCTTGCCACGGGCGACAAGCCGCTCATCGCCATCGACGTATGGGAGCACGCCTATTACATTGACTACCGCAACCGCCGCGCCGACTTCGTCACGGCTTTTCTCGACAAGCTGGCGAACTGGGATTTCGCGGAAAAGAACTTTGCCTGACCGCTGTTTTCATCCGGCAAACGAGGGAACGGGCGTCTCTGAGCGCCCGTTTTCATGAAAGATGAAAAATTAAACTCCTGCCTTTTCATTCCGAAATCCGAACATGAACCCGCTGCTCCAGATTCGCGCCCTTGGCCAGCAAGTCTGGCTCGATAACCTGTCCCGAACGCTTCTTGACAGCGGGGAGCTTGCCCGCCTTGTTTCTGAAGATGGCATTGCTGGCGTGACCACCAATCCGGCAATTTTCCAGAAAGCGATTGCCAGCGGCGCTTATGAGAGCGAGCTTGCCTGCCTCAAGCAGCCGCCGCTCACGGCGGAAGGGCGCTATGAACGGCTGGCTATCGCGGATGTGCAGCGTGCTTGCGACCTGCTGCGGCCTCTGTTCGAGCAGTCACGCGGCAATGCCGGATACGTGAGCCTCGAAGTTTCGCCCGCGCTTGCCCACGATGCCGAAAGCACGGTCGCGGCGGGCAGGCGCTTAGTCGCCCAGACAGGGCGTCCCAACTTGCTCATCAAGATTCCGGGCACGCGCGCCGGACTGGACGCGGTCGAGTGCCTGACGGGCGAAGGCATCAATATCAACGTCACGCTGCTGTTTTCGCCCGCCCATGCCCAGGCGGCGGCAGATGCTTATGTGCGCGGTCTTGAACGCTTGCGGGCAGCGGGCGGCGCGTTGGAGCGGTCGATGTCGGTTGCGAGCGTTTTCCTCTCAAGGGTCGATGCTCTGATTGACACGCGCCTTGAAGCGGCGGGCGGCGCGGCGCTGGCGCTGCGCGGGCAGGCTGCCGTTGCGATGGCGCGGCTTGCTTACCGGGCGTGGCGCGAGCGTTTTCAGGGTTCGCGCTTCGCGGCGCTGCGCACGGCGGGGGCGCGTCCGCAATACTTGCTGTGGGCCAGCACCGGCACGAAAAATCCGGCGTATAGCGATTTGCTTTATGTCGAGCCTTTGGTTGGGGCGGAAACGGTCACAACCTTGCCCGACGCCACGCTGGCCGCCCTGCGCGATCACGGGCGCGTCAAAGAAGAAACCCTGCCGCGTGATTTTGATGCCGCGCAGGCGCTCATCAACCAGATTGCCGCATACGACATCCATCTGAACGAAATTGGCGAAACTCTCCAAGCCGATGGATTGAAGCAATTTGAACAGGCATTTGCCAAGCTGCTTGAGCAAACGGGGTAAATTGAAATGCGGTAGAGGCGGAAGGCTGGCTTGTAATGCGACGTACATGGGTTCTGGAAATTTTTCGGAAGTTTTTATTAAATATGACATATTTGCCATAACTGTCTTCCTGTTCGTTAACTGTTTGTGATAGGGCAGGACAGTTCAGCCATCCGCATTCAGGCAGACGCGGCAAAGGGCTGATTCAATTATTTTTTAAGGGATTCTTATGTCTTTCTCGTTTTTTGGATTTATGTAAATTGTTATATTTTCACCTTTTTTGTAATCATAAATAGGCGCAATTATAGTTGATATTCTTTTTTTGTTATTAAAAATATATTCTACTGTTAATTTTGTAACGACAGATTTTCTGTTTGGTTTTGTTTTTACGGAAAAAATAATCTTTGCTTCAATAGGGGTAAAATTTTTCTTTACATAATAGTTATTTACATATTTTATTGTTACTGTTATTGAAAATATAATCAATAAGGTTATTGCGCAGCGTAATAGAGTGTTTGAAATATTTTTCATGGAACATTCGTTAGAAATTTATAAATTCGTGCTCCAATCAATGCTATAAGGTGATTTGGGTAATAATTTTAGCCACTGGTATATTTTAATTCTCTGGAACGATTCGTTTTCTTCATTTTCGGGGTCTTCTCCCGCCCAAAGGGCATAGCCTTGCGTATAATTTGTGAACATATCGTCCCAGCTATGGTACATGCTTTGCAGTTTTTTACCTGCCGAAACGCAATAGGCGATTGCTTCGTCATAAGATAAAAGCTCGGCGTGATAACCGAGAGAAGCAATCCAAATCATGCGCGGCATATTTCGGTCAAGCAGACGCGGCAATAGGCGGCTCCGCTTTTTCTTCTCCGTTTCCGGCGGGCTTTGCCGTATTGAGAAAGCCGAGGAATTTGGACGCTTTGGCGTATTCTTCCCGCACTTTCGCTTCGTTTCCGAGCGACTGCATGGATTCATGGATGAAACGGGCTTCTTCCATACATCCGGCTTTGCAGTAAAAGACAAGCAGATTGACGCTTGCCTTGGCGCGTTGCGTCCGCACGGCTTCCGAGTTTCCGTAAGCCGGAAGGCTGTCGAATAGCTCCCGCGCTTCGGCGAGATTGCCCGCTCTGGCGTAGCCGTTCATCATGCTATTGACCGCAAGGACTTTTGGAATAAGGAATTCTTCCGAATCTTCAAAAGCCAGCGTGCCTTCAAACATCACCCTTGCCCGCACGAGTTCTCCGGCTTTGCACAGCCCGTCGACCAGATAGACCGAGGCGGCGGCGCGGCATCGCTGAACTTCTTTTGAATCGCCCAAGGTGTTCGTGGTCAGGAATATCGGGGATGCCTCATCGAATAACCCTGCCTCGCAGTAGATGCGGATGAGGTTGGTCGAGATTTCCGCGCGTTCACGGCAGAACTGGCTCGCGTTTCCGACGCTGTTGATGTGGTCGAAAATTTTGCGCGAGGCATCAAGCTGCTTTTTGCCGAACCATGTCACCAGATTGACAGCGGTTCGCATGTAGAGCGGGGTGTCTACATTGGCAAGGCGCAGGTTCAGGTAGCGCGTTTCAATCCATGTTGGGTCGGACGAAAAATCCTGCCCGCAGCACTCGAAAAAGTAAGCGACTTCGGGCGAGCAGGTTTCCCATGACTTGACGATCAGGGCGCGCATTTCATCGTTGCCGATACGCGCTTCTTCCGGGATGCCGTCCTGCCCAATGTCGCCGAGGATGAAACATTCTCCGAGCAGTTCCGGTTCGAGCGGCCAAGGATAGAAAATGCCTTCTTCGCCGTTTGCCGCATGCCCGAGGCCGGAATCCCACAAGGCATGGCCTTTGTCCAGATCGCAAGCGCCGAGCCTGCCTCCGGTCAGGGTCGAGAGCGTCATGATTCTTAGGGCTTGCGCAGCGGAGTTGGCGTCAACAAGCTGCAATATGCGGGCATATCCGGCCTGAAGGGCGATTTTCAGCACGTCGCTGCGGTCGAGCGCGGCTTGCTCGCCGCCTTCTTCCAGCATCGCCGAGGCGAGCAGCATGGCGAACAATGGCCTGCGGTCATCGTCTACGGCGCACAGTTTTTCCAAAAAGGCATCTGACGTGGCGCAGGGGAGGCTTGAGGCATCTTGCCCGGCGTTTTTCCAGATGTCTTGCGCCATTCCGAACAGCCCTTCCGGCGCGACGGGCGGCAGCAGCGTGGGTTCGCCCCTGAAACGCAGGGTCGCGTCCACGGACACGTCCCCGTACCAGTCCCGGCTGATTTGCCGATGTTCCCGTTCCAGCAGCAGCAGCCGCACCCGAAATGAGCCGAAGTCGCCCTGTTCTGCCTTGGCGGTGAGCAGCTTGATGATTTCGGCGATGTTGAAACGCTGGCGGGCGTCCTCGCCATCCTGCCATCCCGTGCAGAGGCGGGAGCCGTCGTTGTAGTGGCGGGTTGCCTGGTCGAATACCAGCAGGGTGTTTTGCTCGGGCTTCCAATCTTTCCAGACCGAAAAAGGCGTTCCGGCAAGGTTCAGGAACCCGGCTTTCCAAATGGGGGCGTTTTCGTCTGCGGCGGCTCCGTCTGCTCCGCCCGCCGTGAGCGCCCCGCAGAATTCAAGCGCCGTGCGGCTTTTGCCGGAACCGGCTTTTCCGGTTATCAGCCACCACGACAAGGGCTGCGGGGATTGGTGGAAATCTTCAAAGTCGCGCCACAGCGATTCGTCCGGGATGTAGCGCGTCGTTCGGCCAGAAAAATGGAAGGTTTGGAATAGTCGCTTTTCGGAATCGCGGAAATCCAGAAAATCTGGCTGGGGCGTCGATTCAGATGAAGTTTTTCGTGAGCGGGTGTCCGTTTTCGTTCCAAAAAGCCGTCCTGCCGCGCCTTTGACCCACCCAAGTGTATTGGCTATTCCCATTTTTGGTTCCCAGTGTTTTGCTGCCGATTTGCTCCGAACGTTCATGCCTGAGACAATTATAGCTTTCTTCATGGAACAGGCCATGACCGATCACAACGCCGCTGCCGCGCCCGCCTTGGATGAAAACCACGTCATTGCCGAACGGCGCGAAAAGCTCGCCCAATGGCGTGCCGCTGGACGGGCTTTTCCGAACGATTTTGCCCGCGAAAACACGGCGGGCAAGCTCGATGAACTCTATGGGGACAAAGCGCCCGAAACGCTGGAGGCGAATCGCGTGGAAGTCCGGGTTGCCGGGCGGATTATGCTCAAGCGCCTTATGGGCAAGGCGAGCTTCGTCACCATTCAGGATTTGTCGGGCAGGCTTCAGCTTTACGTGGTGCGCGACGCGGTTGGCGAGGAAACCTATGCCGACTTCAAGCGTTGGGACATTGGCGACATCATCGGCTGCGTCGGGACGCTGTTCAAAACCAAAACGGGCGAGCTAACGGTCAGGGCTGAGACCCTGCGCTTGCTCACCAAGAGCCTGCGGCCTTTGCCCGACAAGTTTCATGGCCTTGCCGACACGGAGTCCCGCTATCGGCAGCGCCATGTCGATCTCATCATGAACGAGGCGTCGCGCTTCACTTTTGTCGCCCGCAGCCGCCTGATACAGTCCATCCGCAGCTACATGTGCGGCCACGGCTTTCTCGAAGTCGAAACGCCCATGATGCACCCGATACCGGGCGGCGCGTCGGCAAAGCCTTTCGTGACCCATCACAACGCGCTCGACATGGCGCTTTACCTGCGCGTCGCGCCCGAGCTTTATCTGAAGCGGCTGGTGGTGGGCGGGTTCGAGAAAGTGTTCGAGATTAACCGCAATTTCAGGAACGAGGGTTTGTCGCCCCGGCACAATCCCGAATTCACGATGATGGAGTTCTATGAAGCCTACGCGAATTACCGGACACTGATGGATTTCACGGAAGGGCTGATCCGTCTGACGGCGCGCGAGGCGCTTGGCACGGAAACTTTCGTTTATCAGGGGCGCGCGCTCGATTTCTCCGCGCCTTTTGCGCGGCTCACCATCACCGGGGCCATCCGCAAATTCCATCCCGGCTTCACCGACACGCAGCTTGCCGATGCCGCTTGGCTCACGCAAAAAATTCGGGATTTCGGAGAAACGGTCAAACCGGGCGGGCTTGGCAGCCTCCAGTTGCAGCTTTTTGAAGCCTCGGCGGAAGCCGAACTTTGGGAGCCGACCTTCATCATCGACTATCCGGTTGAGGTTTCGCCGCTGGCGCGCACTGCCGATGGCAACCCCGAGATTACCGAACGCTTTGAGCTTTTCATCGCGGGGCGCGAAATTGCCAACGGCTTTTCGGAACTCAACGACCCCGAAGACCAGGCCGCCCGCTTTAGCGCCCAGGCGGTGGCCAAGGGCGCTGGCGATGAAGAAGCCATGTATTACGATGCCGACTATATCCGCGCCCTTGAAATTGGCTTGCCTCCCACCGGCGGCTGCGGCATCGGCATCGACCGCTTGGCGATGCTGCTGACCGATAGCCCCGCGATTCGGGATGTCATCCTGTTTCCGCAGATGCGAAACGAATAAAGGAGAGAGAAAGCATGGAAGTCATCGCCACACCGGAAGTCCCTGCCATGCAGCCGGAAGAAATCGCGGCGCTTGAGCGTCTGCTCGCCATTGCCCGCGCGAACGACCCCGGCGTCAGCATGGCTCAGGGCAGCACCCACCAAAGCATGATCGTCGCGGATTTTCTGTTGTCTTGGTGGGATTCTGTGAATTGCGGGCATTTCGACATCACCAGCCTTTGGGCGGTCGATGCCGCGACCGTCGCCGACATGCAAATCGTTTTCGGCATGATTGCCCGCGTGCGCGTTTATCCCGACGTGCTGGGGTATGAAAAGCAGTTCAAAACGCTTCAGGAGAATTGGCGGGCAGAGGCGTAGCGGCTTCAGCATTTTGCGCTGAACTTTAACCGCCGCGCTTATTGCGCTACGTCGCTGCCCAAAGGTGGCAAGCAGGGATGTTTCTCCAGAATTTCTGGAGGGATGGTCGCTGCCACTGAGCCGAAAAATTAGGGGTACGCATTGATGACGCATTAAGTCTGTTGACATGACGTTTAAGATAAATATCATTCATGACAAACAATTTTTGAGACAAAGAATGAACATCAAAGGCATGTGCTTCAAGTTGGGTGGCTTCTTGGCGGGACTGGCTTGTGCTGCGGGTGTGCGAGCGGCTGAACCTGTATCGATTGATGCTGTGCCGATTGAGGATATAAAGGCATTTGAGAGGCAGTTTACGGAGTGCATAATGAGCAGCGCAGAAAATGGCTGTATTGCGTCTCTGATCAAAAAACACGCTTTTTCAGTAGTTACAGGCACAGACACTAAAACAACTGCAAGTGCGGTCATTGATTTTTTTAGCTCACTTGCGCAGAAAGATTTGGAAGAAACTGGTGTATACAAAGTATATATTCCCAGTATTAACAAGCCAATGGAAGTGGAGATTTTTGATGATAAATTTTACGTAATAGAGAAAAAATGGTGGTCTCTTAGTTTTCCGTATTCTTTTTAGAAAAGTATTTGGAAAATACTATGTGTTTCATTTTGAAATAATAGAGAGCAGTGAAAAAATTTCAAAGCTCTTTGAGTTGTCTTGGGACAAATAAATGCTTGTTTCAGGCTTGAGGCAGTGTTTATTGTTCTTTTTATGTTGTACGGTTTTGCATGAGCATCTCCTTTGATGGGGAGGGCATGCTTTGGAATATATGTGAGAAAATTTTCTCACTGCGATGGCGAGGGGTGGGTTTCCCGACTCTAACGGCTGGAGGAGTCATCATGGCTGAGGGTTTTATTCGCTTGACTTGGAATGGTAAGAAAATTGCCACTTCCTTGAGCAGGGACTCCAAAAATAATGCATTAAGTATGTTGACATGACGCTTGAGGCGAGTATCATTCATGACAAACGATTTCGGAGATGAGGGATGGACATCAAAGGCATATGCTTCAAGTTGGGTGGCTTCTTGGCGGGACTGGCTTGTGCTGCGGGTGTGCAGGCGGCTGAACCTGTACCGATTGAGGATATAAAGATATTTGAGAGACAGTTTACTGAGTGCATAATGAGCAGTGTAAAAAACGACTGTATTGTGTCTCTATTCAAGAAGCACGCTTTTTCAGCGGTTATAAGTGCAGACGTTATAAGCGCAGATATTGATGCTCTTAATTCAATTGTACGGAAAGATTTGGAAGAAACGGGCGTATACAAGGTCTATGTTTCTAGAGTTAGTAAGCCAGTGGAAGTAGAGATTTTTGATGATAAATTTTACATAATAGAGAAAAAAGATGGTGATGTTTTGCTTTTTCGTATCCTTTTTAGGAAAAGGCTTGGGAAATGCTATATATTTCATTTTGAAATAACGAATAACAATAAAAAAGTATCAAAACTTTTGGGGTTGTCTTGGGATGAATAAATGCTGTTTCAGGCTTGAAGCAGTGTTTATTGTTCTTTTCATGGTGTATGGTCTTGTGCGAGTATCTCCTTTGATGGAGAGGGCTTTCTTTTGAATGTATGTGAGAAAATTTTCTCACTGCACTAATAAGGTGTCGGGTTTCCGACTCCAACAACAGGAGGGTTTATCATGGCTGAGAGTTTTGTTCGCTTTACTTGGGATTTCGGTAAGAATTTTACTACTTCCTTGGGAGGAAGAATTCCAATTGACCAAGGTTCTGCTTCTGTGCAGGCAAATTGGGATAACGTATTTGGTCGATTCAAGGGCGCTGCATTAAGTATAGAAAAGAATGGTCTTGGAGTATCCGTTAACACAGACCAGATGGATAGGCTTGGTTTCGGTGGCTCATACAAGAGTGATAAGTTTGAGTTATCTGTAAATAAAAACCAAAAGGGTGACATTGGTTTCAGTGGCTCAAACGATAATGGTGAGCTTGGGCTATATGTAAGTAAAAACTCAAAAGGCGACATTAATCTCAGTATGTCATCCACCACCAAAGACAACGGTACAGGAAAGATTGACCTCAATTTTCCCGCATCGGGCGATCCTGTGGTGTCAGGAAGCATTAACGGTCAAACCGCCACCATCCCAAGGGATAAGGTTGATTACTCTCCCCCTCCTGCTTGGGAAGGCGCGGGGGTTTCGATTGATAAATCCCCCTCCAAAGTTGGGCTGCCTCTTGATGACTCTGTCAACTTTTCAGACTATTTGAATTCTGGCTCGCTTGGCGACAGGATCAACGATAGCTTTGGTGAAGCGGCTATCGGGGGATTAGGGTTTTCTGGCCAAGGGAAAGCCGGGATTTCTGTTGTCCCGGACAATCTCCCCGTAGCCCCGGCGCCCGCCCCCCAAAACACAGATGCTGGCCTGTCTGCCAGTAAGGGCTATACCCAAGAAGGCATTGACAGCATTGAAAAACTTCTTAACAGCGGGTGGTCTTTCCAAAATCCAGAAGGGCAGGCCGCCTTTGATGAAGCGAAGGCATCTTATTCTTCCCTCCCTTCTGGCTCTCCGGCTTCAAGCACTGATTTGGATGGCGGCAATATCGACTTTGGGGCGCTGCCGAACTCTCCGCCTTCAATTCCCCCTAGCGTCGATTTCGGAAACTCGCTGCCTGATTTTCCGATAGTGGATTCTGTGCCTTACTTCAACATTCCTTCCCTCGACGACTCGTTGCCGTTTGACGTTGACTTCGGCCCCTCTAGCATGGGCAGCTCTTTCGGGCTATATGTGTGATCCGAATAGTCTTGCCCGCCGTTTGTGTATGAACAGGGCGGGCAGGCTCAAGGCAAGGCAGGTCAATAGCCAGAGGATGGCTTGCGGGTTGGCGGGTTCAGGCAGCCAGCGACCTAGGGCGCTGGCTGCGATAAGAGCCGCGCAGATGCGCTCGGCACGGGAAAAATCCGTGCCGCGCAGCCAGCCAATGACCCCGTATATTGCCGCCGGAGCCAGATAGAGCAGGCTTGGAAAATCGCGGTAGCGCGGTGTGATGAGCAGCAGCAACGCAGCGATGGCGGCGGCGAAAAGAATGAAACCGCGCAGTGCGGACAATAAGTCGATGGCATCAAAGCGCCGCCCCGCGTTTCGTAGCCGCTGCCAAGCCGTATCGGCAGCGGTGAGCGGGCTGCCGCGCCAGCGCGTCAAAAGAACGCAAACTGTAGGCGCGGCAAGGGCGACCGCGCCCAGAGCCATCCAGTCGGTCAGGCTGGCATAGGCGATCAGGGCGTGTTCGGCATGAAGGACGGCAATCATGCCGCTTGTCGCGCCCGTGAGGGCGAGAGCGGCAAGGCGCGTCGGCTGTCGGATTTGTCCTCGCAGACCGGGGGCGGAAGCCAGAAGCAAAAGGATGAGCGCGCCCATGCCCGCGCCAATCAGCGGCGCTGCGATGCTTTCGCGCTCGGGAAAAGCGCCGGAAAGCGGGAATTTCGGTTTCAGGGCTCCGGCTTCCAGCATGCCCCAGTAGCCGCCGACCGTGCCTTCGAGGGCGCGTTTCCAAGGTTGGTCGATGGCTTCGATGAGGTTGTAATCCCAGCCCGAATCATGCGCCTGACGCACGAATTCCCGGATATAGCGCGCCTGATTCACCCTCGATGGCAGCGAGGTGCTTCGCTGTAGTCCGGCGGACGGCCAGCCAGTTTCGCCAATCAAGATGGGTTTGCCGGGAAACGCCGCGCCGATTTTTTCGCGGACTTCGGCAACATGCGCGAGCGATCGCCCAATATCGACCGGGTCGTCCTCCCAGAAGGGCAGGATGTGCACGGTGAGGAAATCGACATGTTCAGCCAGTTCGCTGTTCTTGACCCAGAATTCCCACACGTCGGCGTAGGTGACGGGTACGGCGCTTTTTGAGCGCGTCTGCTTGAGCAGGTCGCGCATTTCAGAGGCGGTGCGCTCGCGGCGAAGCAGGACTTCGTTGCCGACGATGATGGCTCGCACGGTGTCGGGGTAGGCATTGGCGAGGCGGACGGCGCGTTCGAGGTCGAGGGCGTTTTTCGCTTGCTCATAGCCAATCCACGCGCCAAGCAGCACTTTCAAGCCCAGTTCGCGGGCGATTTGGGGAACCTGATGAAGCCCCTTTTCAGTGGAGTAGAGCCGCACGCAGCCCGTAATCTCGGACAGCGCGGCGAGGTCGTCCTGAATCTGCTGGCGCGGAATGTCGGGCGCTTCGCTGAGCGGCGTCTGGCCGGGGCGGTGAAAAGGCGCATAGGAGACGCAGCGCAGCTTTTCGCCTTCGGCGAGCGCCAGACTGGGCATCGCCACGGGTCGGGTTTCCGCGACAAGCCAACCGAGGAGCGTGATCAGGATGACGGCATGGACAAGCGCCAGCGCCGCCCAACGGTTTGGAGACATAGGGAATGGGGGCGGGCGCTTCAATCAGCGGGAATCCGGCTCGCCCAACACGCAGCATAAATTCCGGTCTCCCCACGCATCGTCGATTCGGTTCGCGGCGGGCCAGAATTTATTTTCCGCAATCCAGGGCAGCGGGAAAACCGCCTGTTCGCGGCTGTAGGCGCGGTTCCAGTCACCCGCGAGGTCGGCTTGGGTGTGGGGCGCGTTCTTGAGCGGGTTGTCGGCGGCATCCCATTCGCCAAGCTCGACGCGGCGGATTTCGTCGCGGATGGAAATCATGGCTTCGATGAAGCGGTCGAGTTCTGGGAGGGATTCCGACTCGGTGGGTTCCACCATCATCGTACCCGCGACGGGGAAGGAGACCGTGGGCGCGTGAAAGCCGTAGTCCATCAGCCGTTTGGCGATGTCGGTTTCGGAGATGCCCGTGGCGGCTTTGATTGGGCGGATGTCCAGAATACATTCGTGCGCCACGCGCCCGTGCGCGCCCGTGTAGAGCACGGGGTAATGGGCTTTGAGGCGGCAGGCGACGTAGTTGGCATTCAGAATGGCCAGCTCGCTTGCCTGCTTTAGCCCTTCGCCGCCCATCATGGCGATGTACATCCACGAAATTGGCAAGATGCTGGCGGAGCCATACGGGGCGGCGCTGACCGCGTTTTGCCCGCGATTGGGGCGCAGCCGGTTCTGCGCGTCTTCGGGCATGAAAACATGGTCGGGCGCGAAAGGCGCTAGGTGCGCCGCCAGCGCGATGGGCCCCATGCCCGGCCCGCCGCCGCCATGCGGGATGGCAAAAGTTTTGTGCAGGTTCATGTGCGTCACGTCCGCGCCAACGAAGCCGGGAGAGGTGAGGCCGACCAGCGCGTTGAGGTTCGCGCCATCCATATAGACCTGCCCGCCGTGGTCGTGGACGATCTGGCAAATCTCGCGGATGCCTTGCTCAAAAACGCCGTGGGTGGAAGGGTAGGTCATCATCAGCGCCGCAAGCTCGTGCGTGTGCAGGGCGGCTTTGGCTTTCAGGTCGCCGATGTCGACATCGCCATTGCTGTCACAGGCGACGGTGATGATTTTCATGCCCGCCATTTGGGCCGAGGCCGGATTGGTTCCGTGCGCCGACTGGGGAATCAGGCAAGCGCGGCGGTACGCCTCGCCACGGCTGTCGTGATAGCGGGCGATGACGGCCAGTCCGGCGTATTCGCCTTGCGCGCCGGAATTGGGCTGCATGCAGACGGCGGGCAGCCCGGTGATTTTGGCG
>JAITVD010000043.1 GCA_031285965.1 Azoarcus sp. | reverse complement strand
TATCAGCCATTTGGGCATTGCCGATTTCCTTATATTCCTGCGGCGACGTTTCCATTTTTGTGGAAAAACGAAGATTCTGTTCGTTTGCCCTGCATATCCGTTGAAGTCGGGGAGGAAATCTGAAATATTTATCGGAAGAAAATTGAGGATTCAAATAAGGCTTAAAATTTATATAATCTTTAATATATCCGTACTGTGCGAGTTTCTTCGTTAGCTTTTCGTAGTTGGGATTGTGGGCTGTTACCATATATGTCCCCGCCGGAACGTCGAGCGAGCGATATTTATGCGAAAGATATTTATCAGGTAGAGGACTGTTTGCGGCAACCGGAACGCCAACCGCTTCGGTTCCATAGCGCGTTTTTCCGTCCATAAAAGTAAACCGGACAAATATATCGTTGAATATTCGCACCGGCGAGCCAAAGTATGTATGCTCAAACGGTTCCCATATTTTTGAAATATCGTAACTGTTCGGAGCAACCTTCGGACAGATTTTTTTTACCGGCAACCAGATTACGCGCATATCGGGCAATGCAAAGAAGGTTACATTTTGAAAGTTTACCAATTCTTCATTTCCTGTTATCAATACAGGCTCGAATGTTTTCAACGTCTGTTTTTCAGTCATATTTTATCTCCTTATAGCCTTTCATTTTTTCCTTTATTTTAATGCCCCCAAGGGGGCGGTTTGTAATCTTTTTTGATTTAAGGTGCAAAGGTAATGGTTTTTTGCACAGCCCGAAGGGCTGGATTTCCATAACCGCAGCGTCAACGACCTGCGGGATTGGCAAACCCTCTCTCACCCTTGCCCGAATGGGCAAAACTCTTATTGGACTGTGTTCTGCCACTTCGGGCAGTGGCGGTGTTGCGCCCTGCCTCCGCAGGCAACGCTTCGCTCGCCGTGCGGTTATGGAAGTCTGTCCTTTCAGGACGGCGAATGCCGGTAGTGCCTGCACGTACTCCATCATTTTATTCATCAAACTGCATTCCCTGCTTCCACGCCTCCACCGGCGTGAACTTCACCCCCTTGGGATTGATTCCCATAATCATGTCCACGATGGATTTATGAACTAAATGTCTGGAAAAACTCTCTTTCATTCGAAAAAACAACCGTTCTTCCAACGGTACTTTCGATAGTTTTTCGGGAGAAAGCACGATCTTGCGTATCCACGACACCTTGCTTGTACGCGGACTTATTTCACAGTCTGATTTTTCCATATCCATGCACTCCACGCGGTTGTAGTTGTGCATGAGCCAGTAGCCGTCAACCTCCATGCCTTTTTTTACTTCGACCGAAGCGGGGACAAATTGCACATTGTGCAGTTGCAGAGGCGTGAGAATATCGTATATCCTCTTCCCGAACGCAAGAACGCTTGCCGCACTATGGAAATCGACCAGTTCCGGTTTCTTGGGCTTGGGACTCCAGAGGCACATCTCTATCTTCTGAATGGATTCGTCGGAATAATCTTCAAAGAAAATATCTTTCTCATCAACGTCCTTAAAATCCAACGCCGGATAATTCGGATTGTTTTCCCTGTCTATCAAATAATATTCAAATTCGTTGTTCATATTCTATTTCCTTTAGAAATGATGCTTTTATTGTATCCTGATTTCAGGGCGCGAAGACAATGACAAGGTTTCTGGCATGTCTAGGAAGGCGAACAATCCGTCCGCCGCGCCAGCGAGACGCTGAAAATTCCCCAGTCGTCGATTCTCTGTTCGATTTTCTCAAAGCCCGCTTCCCGCACCAGTTGGTCCATTTCGGCCTGCGTCCTGCGGCGCATCACCCACGCCGCGCCGTCCCGGTGGCTCGTGAGCGCCCTGGCAATCATTTCAAGCTGCGGATGCCAAGGCTGGCCGGTATAGATGAGATAGCCGTCTTTTTCGATGGCCTCGCGCAGTCCGGCCAGGGAGGCCGCGAGCAGGTCGTTGTCAGGGAAAAGCTCGTATAGGCCGGAGACGATGCCAATGGTGGCTTTCGGGGCAGTCGCCGCGAGGCTTCCGCGGTCAAAAGCGTCGCCTTTCTCGAAACGGGCGATGTTTTGCAGGGAACGTTCCGCAATCAGGGCGCGGCCTTTTTCCACGTTCAGGTCGCTAAAGTCGCGCAGCAGGATGGCTTCCGGGCGGATGCCGTATTGCAGCGCGTCGAGCACGTAGCGCCCGTGTCCGGCGGCAATGTCCAGAATGCGCACGGGGCGTTTTTCTTGCGCCATGCCGTTCATCGTGTTTTTCAGGATTTCTTCGAGATGGAATTTGCGCTGGCGAATGCCGCGCCAGCCAATCGCGTCGAGATAGACGCGGTCAATGGTGCGCCCCAGCCAGCCTTTGCCGGAAGGCGTGTTGCGGTAGATGTAGTCGAGCGAGCTGCCGGAATCGAAGCCAGTGGCATGGCCGAGCTTCACGCCGTCGGATACCGCGCCCGCGAGCTTCAGCAGGAGCCGATAGGCGCTCCAGTAAAGCCCTTGGGCAGAGAGCGGCGGGAAAGGGACGGACAGGTTTTTGGCTTCCTCAAACGTGTGGCCATGCTTGTGCTCATCGCGCAGGCTGGGGCGGCTGAGCGGCGCGGCGAACTGGCGCAGGAGGAAATCGCGCGCCTTGCCGAGCGCGTCGGCGCGATATTTTTCGCCGAGGGTGTCGTGGTAGAAGCCCGGCAGCACATGCTTTTCTTTTTCCGCCGTGCCTAGCCGCACAAAAAACGCATGCTGCGGCCAATGGTGCACCACCCAGTCGTCGCCGGACATCAGCAATTGGGTCGGAATGGTGATGGCCTCCGCATCCCGCACGACCCGCTCGGCGGCTTCGTGGAGGCCCAGCAGGATGTTGACCGAAATGGCGCGGCTGATGAGCGGGTCGGAGTCGAAAGACTTCTGGCGTTCCTGGTCGCGCGTCAGGAATTTTGACTTGACGTAGCTGTTGACGAAGAAGTTGCCGCGCAGGGCGCGCCAGAGCCGCAAGCCCGGACGCGCAAAAGGCACATAGAGCTTGACCTTGAAGGCGGGCGAGGCAAGCACCTGGCAGCGGATGCGCGGCGCGTAATCGTGCGCCCACGCGCTTGCCAGAACGGCGCCGACGCTTTGCGCAATCACGGCAATATCGGATTCCTGAAGGCTGAAAGCCGCGCAGAGATGTTCGACAAAACTCTGGATGTCGCGCACCGAATGCCCAAAGCTGGGCGAATCGCCCCGCACGCCGGGCGAGAGGCCGTGTCCGCGCGCGTCCCAGGCGTAGAAATCGAAATCGGGCAGGTTCAGTTCGTCGACCAGATGCGCCATGCGCCCGCCGTGCTCGTGTCCACGGTGGAAGAGCACAATCGCGCCGCGCCGCGTTTCCGTTGTGGCGGGCCAGCGGCGGTAAAAGAGGGAAACGCCGTCGTGCGAGGTGAAATTGCGTTCTTCGGCGGCGCGTGGCGCAGGAGGCGTTCTCTCGGTCATGGGCGTTCCCTTGCTGAAATGGCGGCGAGGCCGCTGCGGATGCGGTTGAAAATGTTGAGGAGAATGCAGAGCGGCACGGCGGCGGCCATGACCCAGAACATCCCGTCCGGCAGCCTTCCATCGGCCAGCCCCGCCCAAAGCCCCAGAACGCCGAACAGAAACGCCCGGTCGCTCTTGCCCATCGGTCCGTCGTACTGGCGCGGCGCGCCGACCATCGGCCCCAACGCCCCCGCCATTTCCGAGACGGCGGACAGCCCGATGACGAGGCACACGGATTGCCAGCCAAACGGCACGACCCACGCGAAAGGCAGATAGAGCGCGGCATCCGAGACGACATCCGATAACTCGTTGAGATAAGCGCCCAGCGGCGTTTTTTGCCCGAACTCACGCGCCAGCATCCCGTCGACGGCGTTGAGCGCCATGCGCAGGAACATCCAGAGCGGCACAACCAGATACAGGGCGGGACGGCGGCTTGCGTCCGCGCAGAGCCATCCGCCGATGAGCACCGAAACGACCATTGCCAAAACCGTGACGGCGTTCGCCGTGATTCCCGCCGCCGCGAGGCGGCGCACCAGCGGGCGCAAAAGCCCTTGGAAAGCGGGCTTCAGTTGGTAAATGGAAATCATGGGTATGAAACTGTATTCCTTGGATAAGGATTTTCACCCTACAATACATGAATGAAAAAGAATTTCTGCCAAAAAAACATTCCTTTCCGTGCCTTTGCCCTTTTGCTCGGTTTGACGCTGGCTGCGCCGCCCGCGTTGGGGCAGGGACGTGATTTTGCAGACTGCTTCAACCGACTGCGCGGGCAGGCCATCCAGCGCGGCATTTCAGCCGCTACTTTTGACGCCCACGCGGCGCGGCTCGAACCCGATTTGTCGGTGCTCGAACTGCTCGATGCCCAGCCCGAATTCAAAACGCCTATCTGGGATTACCTCGCCGCGCTTGTCGACGACGAAAGGGTATCGGACGGGCGAGCCATGCTGGAGCAGTGGCGCGACGTATTGCTGCGGGTTGAGGAACAGTTCGGCGTTGACCCCACCACTGTTGCGGCGGTCTGGGGCGTGGAGAGCAATTTCGGGCGCAGCCTAGGCCAGCGCCCGCTGCTGGCCTCGTTGGGAACGCTTTCCTGCATGGGGCGGCGGCAGGATTATTTTCGGGGCGAATTTCTGAGCGCCCTGAAAATCATCGACGAGGGGCATATTGCGCCAGAACGCCTGAACGGCTCTTGGGCGGGCGCGTTCGGGCAGACGCAGTTCATGCCCTCCACTTTTTTGCGGCTTGCGGTCGATTTTGACGGCGACGGGCGGCGCGATTTGGTCGACAGCGTTCCCGATTCGCTCGCGTCCACCGCCCATTTTCTGCGTCGCGGCGGCTGGCGCAGCGGCGAGCCTTGGGGTTTTGAAGTCAGCCTGCCTTCCGGTTTTGACGCTTCCGTTGCGGGTCGCCGCAACAAACAGCCGATGTCCGCGTGGGTTGCTCGCGGCGTAAAACGCGCAGATGGGGAACCGCTGCCCGCTGGCGGCTCTAACTGGGCGCTGCTGCTTCCTGCCGGAGAAAATGGCCCCGCCTTTCTCGTCGGCAAGAATTTTGACGTGATTTACGGCTACAACGCCGCCGAAAGCTATGCGCTCGCCATTGCCCATCTGTCAGACCGCTTGCGGGGCGGCGAGGTTTTCCGCACGCCTTGGCCGACCGACGACCCCGGCATTTCCAGAGCCGAGCGGCGCGAGCTACAGCGCCTCCTGATTGCGCGTGGGCACGATATTGGCGAAGCCGACGGCATGGTCGGCACAAAGACGCGCCGCGCCATTGCCCAAGAGCAGCAGTCCCTTGGCTATAAACCGGATGGCCGCGCCGGACTGCGGATACTGGAAGCCTTGCGCTAGGCAAAAAATTGATGGTGAGGACAGGCGTATTGAAAGAAAAAACCCTGCGCCCGAAAGGGGGCAGGGTTTTGAAAAGCCTCATTCACGAGGCGCAGGAAAGGTCAAAAATAAAGGTCATTTATCGCTAAGCATGAAACATGCCACGATGTTATCAATTTGATTTTTATGTAAAAAGTTTTTCTGTGTTTTATATCTGTCAAATATTCCGACGGCAAGTCCCCGAAGCCGTTTCGCCCTTCTGGTTTGGGCGCTGATTTTTCCGACCTGGCAGGTGCGGAATCCGCGCGCAGTTCGGATAGAATCCACCACTTATCTTCTGGAGCCGTTGTTATGGTTACAGGTTCAATCGTTGCCATCGTCACGCCAATGAACGCTGACGGCAGCTTGGATTTCCCCCGCCTGCGCACACTAATCGACTGGCACATTGCCGAAGGCACGGATGGCATCGTTGTCGTCGGGACAACCGGCGAATCCCCTACTGTCACCGTAGAGGAACACAGCGAACTGATCCGTGTTTCTGTGGAGCACACCGCCGGGCGCGTTCCGGTCATTGCGGGAACTGGCTGCAACAGTACGGCGGAGGGCATCGAACTGGCGCATTGCGCGCGTGAAGCGGGCGCGGCGGCGCACCTGTCGGTGGTTCCCTATTACAACAAGCCGACCCAGGAAGGGCTTTATCGGCACTTTCGCGCCATTGCCGAGGCGGTGGAATTGCCGCTCATCCTGTACAACGTGCCGGGGCGCACGGTGGCCGACCTCGAAAACGATACCGTCCTGCGCTTGGCGCAGATAGCCAATATCGTCGGCATCAAGGATGCCACCGGAAACATTGCCCGCGCCTGTGATTTGGCCGAACGCGCCCCTCAAGGTTTTGCCCTTTACAGCGGCGACGACGCGACCGCTGCGGCCTTCATGCTGCTGGGCGGGCATGGCGTTATCTCGGTGACGGCCAATGTCGCGCCACGCGCCATGCGCGAAATGTGCGCCGCCGCGCTGGCTGGGGATGCGCGGCGCACCCGCGAAATCAACGCCCGCTTGCTCGGGCTGCACAAGGATTTGTTCTGCGAGCCGAACCCCGTTCCCGTGAAATGGGCGGTCTCGCAGTTGGGTCGCGTTGGGGAAGGCATCCGCTTGCCGCTCACGCCGCTGTCGCCAGCGTGCCATGAGCGTGTGCTTGCGGCTATGCGCCAAGCGGGCGCTGGCCCTTCATCCTGAATCCACACCCCTTTCTTTTGTGTTAGACCTGTCCGCTGACTGATTGACTGGAAGCCCATGAACCGTTTTTTGTTACCCCCTGTTTCCGCCCTCGTGGCAACGCTTGCGCTGACGGCTTGTTCCTCTGATTCCAACCTGCTGGAATCCAAGCGCATCGACTATAAAAAAGCCAAACCTTCCGCGACGCTGGAAGTGCCTCCCGACCTGACCGCGCCCCGGTCTGACGACCGTTATGTCGTGCCGGATGTGGGCGCGCGTGGCGCGGCGACCTATTCGGATTACAGCGCGGATCGCGCCGCGCAGCCCGCGCCGGGTTCCACCGGCGTTTTAAGCTCTGCCGGAAACATGCGGATTGAGCGCGCGGGTAGCCAGCGATGGTTGGTCGTCCACAGCACGGCGGAGCAAATCTGGCCGCAGTTGCGGGATTTCTGGCTTGAGCTTGGCTTTACGCTCGTCATCGACACGCCGGAAATCGGCGTGCTGGAAACCGACTGGCGCGAAAACCGCGCCAATATCAGCGAGGTTGGCTTGCGCAAGCTGATCGGAAAGGTATTCGACGGCATGTACTCGACGCCCGAGCGCGACAAGTTCCGTACCCGCCTTGAGCGCGGCGAAGACGGCGCGGTGGAAATCTACATCAGCCATCGCGGCATGATGGAAATCTATCCCAATGAGGCCAAAGATACGACGGTCTGGCAGCCACGTCCGGCAGACCCCGAACTGGAAGCCGAGATGCTGCGCCGGGTGATGGTGCGCCTTGGCGCGGACGAAGCGCGGGCGAAAAACGTGCTGGCCGAGACGCAGCGCCCAGATCGCGCACAGGTGCAGGTCACGAGCGGCGAGGCTTTCCTGCAAATAGACGAGTCGTTCGACCGCGCTTGGCGGCGGGTCGGCTTGGCGCTGGATCGCGTCAACTTCACGGTTGAAGACCGGGACCGCGCCAAGGGAATTTATTACGTGCGTTACGTCGACCCCGAAGCCGACAACGAATCGAAAAAAGGCTTTTTTTCCCGGCTCTTCGGCAGCGAGAAGAAGCAGGAGGGCGGCGAATACCGCTTGCGGGTGGAAAGCAAGGACGGTCAGTCGACCGTCACCGTGCTGGCCGCCGAAGGCGGAACCGACCAGTCGCCGACGGCGCGGAAGATTCTCGGGCTGCTCCAGCAAGAACTGCGCTGAGCGACGAACCGGAATTGACGTGGCAGCATTGCGCAAGAAGGGCGGCGAAAGCCGCCTTTTTTGCTTTGCCCGCCAAGCCCCGCTGGGCGAACGAGTTTATGTTTTCGAGGGAACAGAATGATGGCTGGGATATTTGATTTCAAAAAAGAATATAAAAACCTGTATCTGCTGGGGCTAAAACCCAACGTGGTCGATGTTCCACCAATGGTATTCATTATGGCGGACGGTATGGGCAACCCCAATACCAGCGCCGAATATCAGAACGCGCTTGAACTGCTGTATGGCCTGTCTTATTCCATAAAAATGAGCAAAAAGAACAGAACTCAGCCGGAGGGCTATTTCGATTTTGTCGTGCCGCCGCTTGAGGGGCTTTGGTGGTTTAAGGACGGCGGGGTCATTCCCAATATTCTGGACAAAGACAACTTTTGCTGGACTTCGATGATACGCCAGCCGGATTTTGTTACCGCCGATGTATTTGAAGCAGCCAAGGCGGTGCTGGCAAAGAAAAAACCGGAATTGGATTTGCGGCCAGCGCGGCTTGAAACGTTTACAGAAGGGCTTTGCGCCCAAATCATGCACATCGGCGCTTATGACGACGAACCCGCCAGCATTGCCGTATTAGAAAAATTCATTGCGGAGCATGGCTATACGCCCGACTTTACGAACACGCGCCGTCACCATGAAATATATCTGAATGATCCGCGCAAAACGCTTCCCGAAAAACTGAAAACTGTTATCCGTTATCCGATTGCAAAATAGAAGCTCGGCAGTTTTTCAGAGAGCGTTTTGAAGCCCAAAAATTCCACCTACAGCAGCACCCGCTCGATGCCGCCGTTGTTGGCGCTTTCCACGTAATCTTCCATCCAGTTTTCGCCCAAGATGCGGCGGGCGAGTTCGATGACGATGTAATCAGATTCAAGCCCGTTGGCAGAACTCGTGTAGCGAGCCAAGCCTTGCAGGCAGCTTGGGCAGGTGGTGAGGATGCGTGTCTGGCTTGCCGCGCCATTACGGGCGGCGATGGCTTTTTCGATTTCTTCCTGTTTGCGGAAACGTATCTGCGTGGCAACGTCCGGGCGGGAAACGGCGAGCGTTCCGGCTTCGCCGCAGCAGCGGTCGGAGAGCGTAACCGGCACGCCCAGCAGCTTACTGGCGACTTCGGTGCTTGAATAGTGCTTGATCGGCGTGTGGCAAGGCTCGTGGAAAAGGTACTGGACGCCCGCATCAGCCGCGCCTTCAAGGCGGATGCCTTTTTCCAGCAGGTATTCGTGAATGTCCAGCAGGCGGCAGCCGGGAAATATCTTGTCGAATTCGTATTCCTGTAGCTGGTCCATGCAGGTTCCGCAGGAGACGAGGACGGTTTTGATGTCGAGATAGTTCAGCGTGTTGGCGAGGCGGTGGAAGAGGACGCGGTTTTCGGTGGTAATCCTCTGCCCCTTGTTGTCGAGACCCGCCGCCGTCTGGGGGGAGCCGCAGCACAGATAGCCCGGCGGCAGGACGGTCTGCACGCCGAGGTGGTAGAGCATGGCTTGCGTGGCAAGCCCGATCTGGCTGAACAGGCGCTCCGAGCCGCAGCCCGGAAAATAAAAAACGGCTTCAGATTCGGTGCTGGTCTTTGCGGGGTCGCGGATGACGGGGATAGTGGTGGCGTTTTCCAGCCCGAGCAGGGCGCGGCTGCTTTTGCGCGGCAGGTTGCCGGGCATCGGCCTGTTGATGAGGTGGATGACTTGCGCCTTGAGCTTGGGACGCCCCACCGTGGCGGGCGGCGTCCTCAACTGCCCGCGCAGGAGCAGGGACTTGCGCCCGAAGCTGTGCGCCAGTCGCTGAAGTTTGTAAGCCCAGCGCATGACCGTGCGCATCAGCCCAAGCAACGACGGGTCTTTGATGGTTAGGAAGGCGAGTGCCCCGGCTTTGCCCGGATTGAACGAATGCTTTTTCTGCCCGCGCAGCAGGTTGCGTATCTGGATAGTGACTTTGCCGAAGTCGATGTCGACGGGGCAGGGCTTTTCGCAGCGATGGCAAACGCTGCAATGGTCGGAGAGGTCTTCGAGTTCGCTCCAGTGCGCGAGCGAGACGCCGCGACGGGTCTGCTCTTCGTAAAGCAGGGCTTCGACCAGCAGCGAAGTGGAAAGAATCTTGTTGCGTGGGCTGTAGAGGAGGTTGGCTCTGGGAACGTGGGTGGAGCAGACGGACTTGCACTTGCCGCAGCGCAGGCAGTCCTTGATGGCGCGGGTGATGTTGCCGATATCGGTCTGTTCCATGATGAGGGATTCGTACCCCATCAAGTTGAAGCTGGGCGTGTAGGCGTGCTCCAGATTCGCGCCGGGCATGAGTTTGCCCCGGTTGAAATGGCCGTTCGGGTCAATCTGCGTCTTGTAGGCGCGGAAAGGCGCTAGTTCCTTTTCGGTCAAATAGTCCAGTTTGGTGATGCCGATACCGTGCTCGCCGGAGATGACGCCGCCGAGCGAGCGAGCGAGCGCCATGATGCGGTCGACCGTGCGGTAGGCGGTCTGAAGCATTTCGTAATCGTCGGAATTGACGGGGATGTTGGTGTGGACGTTGCCGTCGCCCGCATGCATATGCAGCGCCACGAACACCCGCCCGCGCAGGATTTTGGCGTGCAGCGCATCGATTTTTTCCAGAACGGGGCGGAAAGTCGCGCCATCAAAAATTTTTGAGAGGCGCGGCTGAAGTTCGGCTTTCCATGAAACGCGGACGGAACCGTCCTGCAAACGGTGGAACAGAATTGGTGCCGGGGCGCGGCTGGCGAGCGCCTCCGCCACGATGCCAAGTTCCGCGAAAGATTGTTCGGCCTCAGAAAGCGGCAGGTCGAGATGGTCCAGCAGCCATTGCCAGCGGCGGCGCACCGTGCTGATGTAGGCAAGAGCCGCGTCGCGCCGGTCGCCGATGAATTCTTCCGAGCGCAGGTTGGTGTCACCTTTGTCGAGCGCCAGCCTGCCGGAAAGCAGTTCCGCGAGCGCGTCGCACAGCGCCAGCTTGTTGCGGATGGACAGTTCGATGTTGATGCGCTCAATGCCGTCGCAGTAGTCACCCATGCGCGGGAGCGGGATGACCACGTCCTCATTGATTTTGAAAGCGTTGGTATGGCGGGAAATGGCTGCCGTGCGGCTGCGCTCCAGCCAGAAGCGTTTGCGCTGCTCGGGCGAGACGGCGATGAAGCCTTCCGCGCCGCGCGCGTTGGTCATGCGCACGACCTCGGCGGCGGCGGTCATGACGGCTGTTTCGTCAAAGCCGGTAAGGTCACCAATCAGCACCATTTTCGGGCGGCCATGCCGTCGGGCTTTGGTGGTGTAGCCGACGGCTTTGACATAACGCTCGTCCATGTGCTCCAGACCGGCAAGGCGCACGCCGGCGCGCACGCCGCCGCCACCGGGCTTGAACCAGTCTGTGATGTCGACGATGGCGGGAACGGCTTCGCGCACCTGCCCGAAAAATTCAAGGCAGACGGTGCGCGTGACGGGCGGCATCTGGTGCAGCACCCAGCGGGCGGCGACGATGATGCCGTCCGTGCCTTCCTTCTGCACGCCGGGAATGCCGCCGAGGAACTTGTCGGTCACGTCCTTTCCCAGCCCATCTTTGCGGCATTGTGCACCGGGAATGTCCAATGTGGATTCGTCTGTCTGCATGCCGGTTACGGCATCGAAGCGGCGCAGGCGGAAGCGGACGGTTTTCTGTTCGTGGATTTTGCCGAAGTTGTGGCCAAGGCGCTCGGCTTCGAGCCAATGCCCGTCGGGCATCACCATCTTCCACCACGCCAAATTATCCAGCGCCGTGCCCCAGAGCACGGCTTTTTTGCCGCCGGCGTTGACGGCGATGTTGCCGCCGATGGTGGAGGCCGAGGCCGAAGTGGGGTCGACCGCGAACACCCGTCCGGCTTGTGCGGCGGCTTCCGCCACGCGGTCCGTGACCACGCCCGCGCCCGTGCGGATGGTGGCGTAAGGCTCCGCCATCGGCTGTCCGTCTAGGTTGGGCAGGCGGATTTCTTCCACCGGGCCGATTTGGGTCAGTTTTTCGGTGTTGATGACAACCGAACGCGCATCCAGCGGGATTGCGCCGCCCGTGTAGCCCGTGCCGCCGCCGCGCGCGATGATGGTCAGCCCCAGTTCGATGCAGGCGCGTACCAGCGGGGCAATTTCTTCCTCAGTATCCGGCGCGAGGACGGCGAACGGATATTCCACCCGCCAGTCGGTCGCGTCGGTGACGTGCGCCACCCTTGCGTGGCCGTCGAAGCAGATGTTGTCGTGGCGGGTGCAGTGGGAAAGTTTGTGGCGCACGGCGCGGCGGCGCTGCGCGGTGTCGTTGAACCATTGCTCGAAACCCCTGACCGCCTCGCGGGCGCGTTCGGTGAGCAGCGAGACGCGCTCATTGCCTTGGCGGCGGCTTTCGACTTCGCCGACGCGGTAATGGAGTTCCGCGACCAGCGTTTCGCGCCGTTTTTTGCTGGCGAGCAGGTCATCTTCCAGATACGGGTTGCGGCGTACCGCCCAGATCGCGCCCAGCGCCTCGTAAAGCATCCGCGCCGAGCGCCCGGTGACGCGCTCGTTTCGCAGTTCTTCCAGCGCCTCCCAAGCGTCCGCGCCGAGCAGGCGGATGACAATCTCGCGGTCGGAGAGCGAAGTGTAGTTATAGGGAACTTCACGCAGGCGTTGGTTCATCGTGGCAGGGCGGGAGCGAAGGAACCCTGCATTCTAACGAATGAATGCGCGGCAAAGCACATCCGCCGGAGGGCGGATGTTTGTCTGGCGGGTGATTTAGAACAGCTCGAAAAAAACGAGGTCGTCCTCGATGTTGTCGGGCGAGAAGCCGCAGCCAAAGCGCCCCGAGCCGTTGAGGGGCATTTCGCCGCCCTTGACGCATTGCTCTTCTTGTCCATCAATGGCAACGAAACAGCCGTTGGTGCTCTCGTCGATCAGCACGAAGCCTTTGCGCCGCCGCTCGATGCGCGCGTGCTGGCGCGAAGCGCGCGGGTCGATGATGACGATGTCGTTCCCCAGCTCGCGCCCGAGCAAGACGACGGGGCGGCTTCCGTCGAGGACGAGCGTGTTTTGCTGGTGCTTCAGACGCATACACGGAACAGGCGAGGAGGAGGGCGTGCCGGAGGAAGCGAGGCGCGAGGCGGAAACGGGCTGCGGCCTCATTGAGGTGAGCGGCGACGAAGGTTCCGGGCGCAACGCGGACAGGTTGCTGGCTGTGGCGCTTGGCTCAAAAACCGTAAAGACCGGCCAGGGCAGCACGCTGATGGATTTGTCGCTAAACGGCTCCGCGGCGACAAATTTCCTGACCGGCGGCGTCAGCCCATCGACCACCAGGGCGCTGGCCAAAGACTGGTCGGCATCGCAGCACAGCAAAATTGTGCGTGCGCCATCCACGCCTTCGCCCGCGCCGTTCTTGGCTTCGCCGTAATGGAGACCCATCCGCAACTGCATCTGAATTCCACTGGCGGGAGGCAATTTGCGCACGCGGTCGATGGCTTCGCAAGCTGCCATGATGCCGCCGTCGCACTGCTTGAATGTGGCGATGATTGCCGTGCTGTCGCGGGCGACGATTTCGCCGTTATTGCCGCCGATGGAAAGATCCACGCGGTTCAGGCAGCGTTCCAGCGCGCGGGCGGCTTCCTGCTCGCCCAGCCGGGCGGCGAGGCCATCTCCGCCAATGATTTCCGCGACAAGAACACAAAGAAAGGTTTGGTCAGGCATGATGATGGCGGCTGGACAATCAGAATACCTTGGAAGGGCACTTATGATGTCCGTCCGGGAGGAACGAGGCAAGTGTCGAATGTCTCATCATCTATCTGGTTCACCAGCCCCGACAAGGCGGGCGGTTTCACGGATAAAAGGCGGAGCAATGAATCGGACAGGTACTGCGGCAGCCTCCTCTTTTTCCTCTTCTCTTGCGGGTTCTTCCTGTTCCAGATGGCTGAAATCGAACAAATGGCGATCTCCTAAATGAGACGGCACGACGTTGCGCAGCGAGGTGGCGAGCGATTCGATGCGCCCTGGGTGGAGCCTTGCCCAGTCTTGCAGCATGGCCTTGATTTGGCGGCGCTGTGCGTTTTCCTGCGAGCCGCACAGGCCGCAGGGGATGATGGGAAACGCTTTTGCGCGCGCGTAGCGGGCAATGTCCGCCTCGGAGCAGTAAGCCAGCGGGCGGATGACGATATGCTGCCCGTCGTCGCTTCTGAGCTTGGGCGGCATGGCCTTGATTTTGCCGCCGAAAAACATGTTGAGGAACAGGGTTTCCAGAATGTCGTCGCGGTGATGCCCAAGCGCGATGCGGGTCGCGCCGATTTCCCGAGCCGTGCGGTAGATGATGCCCCGGCGCAGGCGCGAGCATAGCGAGCAGGTCGTTTTGCCTTCGGGAATTTTGCTTTTGACGATTGAATAGGTGTTTTCCGTAACGATCCGGTGCTCTACGCCGATTTTTTCAAAATATGCAGGCAGCACGTCAGCGGGGAACCCCGGCTGGCGCTGGTCGAGGTTCATCGCCACGATGCGGAAGTCTATTGGCGCGCGCTCGCGCAGAGCCAGCAGGCACGAGAGCATGGCATAAGAATCCTTGCCGCCGGACACGCACACCATCACCGTGTCGCCCGCGCCAATCATGCCGTAGTCGGCAATGGCCTTGCCAGTTTGGCGCAAGAGCCATTTTTCAAGATTGATGAAGTTTTTGCCAGAAGCGGAAAGAGGGGCAGTCACGGGCAGAAATCGGTGCGAGCAAGGAGGCTGCGCATTATAGCCGCATAAAGAAAGAAGCGTTAGGATGGGAGGGCAGCATGGGAAATACGTACTTTTAGCAGGTAAAAACCGTATTTGTATTAGGAAAAATACGCACTTGCAAAAAAGCAGTAAATTTGCTAATTATTTATCAGAATACTTTCATCTCCTTCTTTTTGGGTGAGAGAGGTTCTGTTTGTATGACGGATTAACGAGGAAAAATCATCATGAAAAAGGTATTTTTGACAAGCTGTGCACTGGCTCTGTCGCTTTCATTCTCGGCTTGTGGCGGTGGCGGTGGGGGTGGCGGTGGCGGTGGCGGTGGCGGTGGCGTAGGGGGGGGCAGTAACGGCAGCTTTATCACCAGTGGTAAGTCAGGCAGAGCCTTTGCCGCTGCCGAGATGGTTGCCGATACCGCCGTAAACACTACTCTAACCTCAGATATGCTGGATACGCAGGCAGAGACGGTTGGTGTTCTTGCTACGCCCGGCAGCGGACAGCAGCAGGCGCTGCAGACAACGGGTGTTCGTGGGGATGATTTCGTTCTGATGGTCGCACCAAACGGCACGGTTACGCTGAAAGCCGATGACGAGCCTGTGACTACCTTTAGCCCTGGCGACATGCGCTTTTACACGACGCCTGAGGGCGTGAACTTTACCGTTATGTCTGGCGCTCAGAGGTCAGAAACCAGCCCAAGGGATTTTACGGGTACGCATACGGAAAGGGACGTTGTTTGGCTTGGCAAGCTGGACTACGCCAGCTTTGGCTACTGGCTCGAAGTCGAGGAAGTGGACGGTACGTACAAAGGCAATCCGGTCAAAGGGGCACTTCTTGATGACGACGAATATTTTGTCAGAGACAGCAGCCTTAACAGGGCAGTGTATGACAATGGCTTGGGTACTTTGACCTTCACGGGCGTTGCTGCCGGTACGGCGGAATATGACGTGGCAGGACAAGAAGGTTTCATCCCGCTGATGGGAACCGCCAAGCTGACGATAAGAAGTGCGGCGGACGCTGGTCTGGAACTGAACTTCAAGAACTTCTATAAGCTCACGGGATCAGTGACCACAGACGCGGGAGGCATGCTGGCGGGCAGGTTCGACAGTATGGTCAAGCAAGCGGGCAACGTCTTTCCGGTAGACCTGAATATCAGCGACTTTAATCGCCGCAATCAAATCAATGGCCAGCTTTACGGTCCCGCTCCCAGCAATCCTACCGAAGCGGCGGGCAGGTTTTTGCTTGAGTACGACCGGCCCGGCGCGGAAGTCGAAATTCGCGGTGTTTATGGTGTGAAGAAGACTCCGTCACCGTAACGGAATGTTGTTCCGTCCGTTTCAAGGCAGGGCGCGGATAGCGGCTTTATTCGCGCCTTTGCTGATAGCGGCGTTTACGCCGAGTGCGGTGCTGGGGGCGGAGGGCGACGGGCAGATGCCCGAGCCGCCTTCCTCGGAGCGTGTGTTGAGCACGGAAGAGATTCTTGCCTTGGCGAGGCATCTTACGCAGCGCGGCGATTTGGACAGGGCGGAAAAAGTGTGGCGCGCGCTCCTGCGCGGCAGCCCCAGCGAGGAGGTGCGCACCGAAGCCGCCTTTCAGGTCGGACAACTCCTCGTCCGGCGGGGGCGCTACCGCGAGGCGGCATCGTTTTATATCGACATTCTCAACCGCCGCCCGGATTTGCCCCGTGTGCGGCTGGAACTCGCCCGCGCCTACTTTCTGGACAAAAACTACCCGGATGCCACTTTTCAGTTTGAACTGCTCAAAGGCGGAAAACTGCCCCCGGAAGTCATCGCCAACGTCGACGCTTTTCTGGATCGCATTCGCCGGCAGAAAAATTGGACGTTCAACTTTGGCATGAGTCCAGTGTCGGATTCCAACATCAATCAGGCATCCGGCGGACAAGAATGCATGGATATCTCCGCATATGGACTGGGGTCAGGTGTGTGGTGCAATCCGCTGGAAAAGGAAAGCGGCATCGGCCTGAACCTCAATGTTAATCTGGATTGGTTCAAGCGCCTGAGCCAGGATTGGGGGCTGCGAACCTCCGTCGGGCTTTATGCGCTGGAATACAAAGGCGGCGAATTCGACGATTACATGCTCCACGCCGCCTTGGGGCCGCGCTATCTGTGGGCGAACGGCGAAGCCAGCCTCCAGCCCACGTTCCGCAAACGCTGGTATGCCGGAAAGGCGTACCGCGAGGAATACGGTCTGCGGCTAGACGGACGCCAGATTTTGGGGCGCGTCATACTGGATTCCGGGGCGAGCTTCGACAAAATCAGCTACGACAACGCCTATGTGGACAGCCTCCTGCGCGGCCACGCTTGGAGCACGCGGCTGCGGGCACGTTATATCCTGAATGACCGCACTTTCGTGCAGGCTGGGGCGGATTTCCTGCGCGAGGACGCCAAGGAAGCCGCCTACGCCAACGACAACTGGACGGGTTCCTTGGGCGCTTACCGTGCGCTGCCCCAAGGATTCTCCCTGTTCGTGGAAGCCAGCTTCACCCGGTCAAGATACCAAGCGCAACAACTCTACGCCGATCAGGACAACCGAATTGCCGAGGCGGTTCGACGGGACGGAACCTTGGGACTCTATGTGTCTCTGTCCAGCAACCGGTTCGAGCGGTACAACCTGACCCCGATCCTGCGCTACAGCCATACCCATCGCCGCTCAAATATCTGGAGTCACGAATACCGGCGAAACCGCCTCGATTTCTTGCTGGACATCAGGGTCTAGCGAGTTCCTGTGGGCAGGGCGGTTGCCAAGCTGACTGCGCCCGCGTGAAATCGCAGCTTATGCTTGGTCGCAGTAGGAGTTTAGGGTTGTTACCCATGTCAGCAAGCTCTTTTTTTGTCAGACCTTTTAATCCTGTTTTGGGATATTTCAAAGGAGAATAGACAATACTTTGCACTATGAGAGACGTAAGGTATGAGTATTTCCAAGGGACACTGATAGAAGCCTGCCAAAAAAGTAGCCTGACTCTCAGCAGGAGGTCGCGTCTTGCATTGATAAACCGCAATCGTATGTTTCGAAGTATGAGAGCGGGGAGCGACGGCTTGACGTTGTTGAGTTCTTGGATGTTTGCAAGGTACTCGGCATCAAATCTATTTCTATCCTAAGAGGTTTGGCGTAGATGATAAAGAAGAAAACTATTCTTGAAAGATGGGAAATCTCTGAGGAAGAAAGTAAAGCGGCTTTGATTTCCGGACGAATTGGGTTTGATTTTCGGACGGGGATTTTTGGGTTTTTTGGATGATTTCTGGACAGAGAGAAACCGCCTTTTCGGGGTAGTTTATCTGTTTTTTTTGGGGGCTGGCGTCACGGCCTCGGCGG
>JAITVD010000001.1 GCA_031285965.1 Azoarcus sp. | reverse complement strand
AGTTCCAGCCAAAGGCACTTGAGTTAATTCCGTGGAGGACTGATTATGTGTCCATGAATAAGCCCTGCCTCCATACGCGCCCATTATTCGGTGTTCGAACTCGTGGGCTGCTGTGCGCTCGAAGTCAGCCATTTCCATCACGGGCATAAGGACGGGTCTTTTATTGTTCCTGAAAATGTACCCGTTCTGCAAAAGAACCCGCATTTTTCTTCGGAATAATCGCTCTTTTTCAATACTTCGAGAAAGCGGGCTTTGTCTAGGCTGAGTGTTTTTCCGTTGGCGCTTATTTCTAGCTTGTAGTTGTCAGGTACAACATACTGTATGTCGTCAATACTCTGCAAGTATGTAAATACTTCAGCAGTTTCATTTTTGTTTAAGTGTTGATATAAGACTTCATTCAAGGATTCTGCATTTGAGTAATGATGCACAACCAACTGTACAGGATAGATGCATATATTGCGAAAATAAATATCAAAAGAATACCAAGGCTGAGCACTCTGCGCAGAGAAACTGCTTGCTAATAAAATCGTACATAAAAATGAAGGAAATCTAATCATTCTCTTTCTCCGTATTGAATTTTACCCTTGTTAGCCACAGCACCCCTTTGACATCCTCTTCTGCGGCTACAGACCTGTTCCAATAATCACGATTGGAAGCAGAAAGAATTCCGTACTTCATCAGGTCAATCTCCCCGATTGCAGGGTGCTGAATTCCTTTTTTTGTTTTTTGGATATATTTATCGGAAGTGCCTTTATGTCCCCATGAATAATCACGGTTTCCATATGCCCCCAGTATTCGGTGTCCGAACTCATGGGCCGCTGTATGTTCAAAGGCAGCATCAACCTCAAAAACGGTCTGCCTACGTTCAACAATCCAAAAATGCGCCATATGAACAATCTGCGAAAGCGTTCCTGCGCTGGTCGAATCGTCCGGGCGGATAAATCCCCATTCCCTTCTCTTCTGGAGCAGTTCTTTCAGCGCGAAACCGTCTGCCATCGGCTCCGCATTCACATCCGCCTTCACCGTCACGCTGAACGCGCCCTTGGCGGTATCGACGGGCGCGCCAACCCCGCCGGGGCGGCTGCCGTCGCGTGTCCAGTAATGCTCGATGCCGCGCTTTGCCATCTGCTTCAATTCCTCAAATGTCTTTGCCGCGTAGCCCGGAATCGGATCGCCGACGGTTCCGCCATCCGTAAAGCCGGGACGCACGGTGATTTCTATCGTCTTGCTGTTGCGGTCGATTCTCGCGTCTGCCCACCTGAAAGAGACCGAGATAACCGACAGGGAAATTGCTTGATAAGTGGGAAGAACAGGGATGATCCGGGAAGAATCGGAACAGAGCAATGAAAAAGAATTTCACATCATTAAATTTGTGTAGCCTCGGTTTTTAGCCGCTCAGCGCCGTCTGAAAGGGTTCATGACGACTCCCCGCCCAGTGCGCCGAGCAGCGCGGGCAGCAGGCGCGAGAGTTCACCAGCCATCAGGACAAATTCAGCAACAGGCGCGGCATAGGCGTCGTATCCGTCGCCGAGTTCGTCCATCGCCGCGTCAAGAAAACAGATGCGCCTGAGTTCGAGCCTGTCGGTGAGCACAAAGCTCACGCGCCCGCTCCAGGTCAGCGCGAGCCGCGCCGGGAGCTTGCCGCCATGCACGTGGCCGACAACGTCGCCGCCGCCTGTCAGCCAGTCGGCCATCGCTGAGGCGGGCGAGCGACCCGTGCGCAGCGGCTTGGCCGGGAATCCGCCGACCGTCTGCCGCAGGCACTCAAGCACTTCCTCTGCCCGCTGCTGGCTCGGCGTGTCGATGCCGAGCCACCCGTCCGCCGGGTCGATCCACGCCCTGATGCGCTGCATGCGGGTAAAGGCGCGGGGCATCAATTCTTGGGCGGCCTGCTCGCACAGTTCCTTTATCTGCCTGCGCCCCGGCTTGTAGCCCTGCTTTTCGGCGAGCGTTTTCGCCCGCGCCGCCGCTTCCTGCCGCACCGCCGAGGCTGGCAGCAGGCGCGATTCCACGCCCAGTTCAACCAGCCATTGATTGCGCACGGCGCATAAAAGCCGATAGTCATCGCACGGCTCGACCCAGCCGCGCGACGCCATTTCATGGCTTGCGCAAGGCTGAAATTTTAGTTCGGCTAGGCATTTCTCCAGAAAATCGGGACATATATCCAGATTTTTTGGCAAGCGGTAAATCTGTAGGTTTTTGAAGAACGTTCTCATGGCTCTCCTCCTGTCTGCTGAACATCGTTGCCGACCTGCCACTGCCCGATCAGGCGCGCCAGCGCGGCCTCGTCGATCCCGTCCGGGAACCTGCGCGTGATCCAGTCGTACATTTCCGGCTTCCATCGTTCGCCCAGCGCCTCGCGCGCGCATCGCCGCGCGGGTGGCGGTGAGGGTGCGGGGGGCGACGGCGGAGATGGGCAGCGGCATGGGCGTTCCCGCTATTGGCAGGTCATGCACGCAGGATGCCGCCATCCGCTCGGCAGGCAGGTACGGGTTGAGCCGGTCTGCCAGCGCCTCGCGCTGCGGGCTTGCCGCGCGGATTTTTTCCGCTTCGGCCTGCGTCGCCGCCCCGGTATCGAGCAGGTCAAGGCGCTTGGCCGTCTTCACGGCATCCGTATCCGGCATGCCTATAAATTCCACGCCCGCCACTGCCGCGCGATCCGGGAAGCCCCAGGCGTCCTTTGTGACTTCTTCCAGCGGGTGCAGCGCCTCGCCGCCGTCCTTGTCCTGAATGATCGCCACCGCACCGCCCCCGGCCAGCGGGGCGCAGCACACGGGCAATGGCTGGCCGATCTGGATGCCCGGAACTTTGCCCGCGTACCAGTCGCCGCCCTCGAACCGCACCGTCAGGTCGCCCTGCACTTTCGGCGTCAGCGGGCAGGACAGCGCCAGCTTGCGCAGGTCTCCGGCGCTGGCGGTCTCGATCAACTGCTCGCGCGCGATCCGCTTCCAGGCATCGAGCTGGGTCATGCCGTGGCGGGTATGCTTATGCGTCCGGTTGAACCAGACCTGCCACGTGTCCGCCAGCGCGTTGAGCGCCGCAAAGTCCGTGATGCGGTCGGCGGCAAAATTGAGCCAGCCCTCGAACTTGATTTCCCACAGGTTGTTGGCTTGCTCGACCAGCCCTTTCGCTCGGGGGTTTTTCGGGCGGCAGACCGTCAGGTGGATGCCCATGCGGCCGCAGAACTGGCGCACGAGGCCAGCGGCGGTCGCGCCGGGATCGACCATCAAATGGGCGGGACGCCCACGGAACGGGTCTTGGGGGTCGCCCTTGTCCGCCATGAGCCAGCACAGGAAGTCCGCCGTGTGCTCGCCGGATTCCGCATGCGGGTAGTAGCGGGCGCGGATGACGCCGCTGGCATGGTCGGTGGCAACATACCGCACGACCCGGAAATTCTCGATGGCTTTGAGGTTTTTCGGCTTGTTCTTGTAGTGCACCGCCTTGTGCAGCGGGACGATGGCATTGCCCGCGCCGTCGCGCCCGGCGGGCAGGTAAAAGAGCACGCAGACCGAGGCATCGACCTGCCACAGGTGGTTCGGGTGCGGGCTGGACAGATGCGTGTGCGGTTTTGGCGCGCGGAGCGCGTCCGCCGCCAGCCCGTAATCCCGCATGGCGCGGGCAATGGCCGAGACGGACAACGGGAAAATCTCGCCTGTTTTCTCATCGACGCGCTCCGCGCTGATGAGCTTGTTGGCACGGCAGATGCCGACCGCGTCGGCCAGCGTGCGGATTTGCTTTTCGTTTGCGCGGAACCCGCCCCGCATGACGCGGGCGACGGCCTCGCACTCTTCATACGTGGCTGCCCGCTGTCCGGCATCCGAGCGGCGGCGGCGCTGCGTGGGGCGATGGCCGTCCTTCAGCCAGCGGGCGATGGTCTGCCGTCCCACGCCAAAGCCGCGAGCGGCCTCGTCGATGATCGACCCGCGCTCGCCGTGCGCCGCCACGTCCAGGCTCTTGGCTCAGGTAGATTTCTAAACGTGGCACACTCATTTTTTACTTTCCATCGCATTGGCGTATGCACTTGGCAAGATAGTCGCCAGCACTAGCCATGTACGCCTGATAGCCCTTTTTGCCCCAGAAGGCATGGGCAGCTCCGCACTCCGCTGCATCACGCTCATATTGCACAACACATTCCCAAACCACCCAGCGGGGCCGATACCGGCCAACAACGGCAAGATAGGTAAGGGTGAGGTGGCCACGCGGGTCGTCCAGCCCTTTTCGCAGGCCCGCAACGGAGAAAGACTGGCAGGGGCTTCCCCCGACGAAAATATCGACATCTGCATCAGGCCATTCCTTGAATCGGGTTCCAGCACGAACCCCAGCGTGGTCTGGCTCATACCGCGTGGCCTCCGGCCCAGACGCGTTCAGCCAGTTGCTTGGGCAAGGTGCCGCAGCCGCAACTGCGGGTCTATCCGCGCTACACCGTGGTCGCGGAAAAGCTGGAAGCTATGGTCAATCTCAGCATCCTCAACAGCCGGATGAAGGACTACTTCGACTTGTGGGTGCTGTCCCGACATTCCGACTTCGACGGCGCGGTGCTGGCGCAGGCGATCCGCGACACATTCGAGCGCCAGGGCACGGACATCCCGTCGGGCCTGCCGTTCGGCCTCACCGACGAGTTCGCCATACACGAGCAGAAGAACATGCAGTGGACGGACTTCCAGCACAAGAACGACTTGGAGCCGATGTCGCTAACTGCGGTGATCGCGGCGCTGCGCGAATTCCTGTTGCCCGTGCTGACGGCGTTGTCGGCAGGCGAGGACTACCGCCTTCAGTGGCGCGTGGATGCAGGATGGGATGCGGCCTGACGTTAGGTCAGCGCGCCAATTCGATTCTGGTACTGGGATCGAACCGCAGACCGTCTGTTGCACACGGCAGCGAGCAAATGCGCGGGGGTGTCCCGTTTTCCCTCGGATGCGTAACCAGTCTAGAATCACGCCCACGGTGCGCCTGCCCGTGGGGGTAGGATGGTTTCCTCTAGCGGGGAACTACACCACAAAAACTAAGCGCCCAACTGGAAGCGATTGGGCGTTTTTTACTCAGAACGCTATGGTTGGAGCGGTTTTTGGTGCGTCCTTCTTTAGGTGCGCACGGAGCCTTGCAGCAACAAAGTGCGTTTTGCAGCCCCCAAACAAAAGCATTCAGCCTATGTTTTTGAGCCTCTCCGGCACCAGCCTCCGAAGGCCGCCGCCGACTTTTTCTCGGAAACGCGGGCTGTGCAGGCAAAAACCACCAATCAATCCCATCGCGCAGCCTAGCAGTGTGTCAAAAAAACGCGCCTCAATCATCGCCGCGCTGTTATGCGCGTTCAGGTTCGCGGCTTCGGCAAGCAGAAGGGTCATCGGCGTGACGAAGATGGCGGCAAAAGCGTAATGGCGCACCACGGAACTTTCCACGATAAAGACCAGCGCCATCATCATGAACGAAAGGCTCCACTGGTTGAACGGCAGAGAGAGCAGCCCCCAGGCGAGGAATAGCCCCATGACCGTGCCTAGCAGGCGGTGGGACTGTTTTTCCCAGATGGCGCGAAGGTTCGCGCCCTGAATGACGATGAGGCAGCTCACCGGCGCCCAGTAGGCTTTTTCAAGTTGCAGGATTTGCGCGAGGAAAAGTGTCGCGCCAACGAAAACGCCGATGATGACGGGGTCAAAAATGACGAAATCGAAACTCGCTGGCTGCATCGGCGTAATAGGTTTGGCCGCGCGCTGGCGCAGAATGACAAGGCTGTAGAAAAACGCGACCAGCGTCGCCAGCAGCGCGCCCAGAAAAATCAGCCCGACCCGCAACGGAATTTCCAGCACTGTGCAGGGCGAGTACGCACCGATGGCCGCCGCCATGATGAAGAACACGCCCCCAGGAGGCGGCAGCCGGTAATAGCGAACCAGCATCAGCACCAGCACGGCGGTGAAGGTCAGCACGAACATCATCGAAGGCGGAAAGAGATGGCTCAAAACGCCGAAGGCGTAGCTCGCCGACATGGCGAACGCGGCGACCATCAGCGTGACCATGCGGTGATAGAGCGGCGTTTCCGGCAAATGGAGAAAAATCATGCCGCCCAGCGAGGAAATCAGCCCAAATTCCAGATGCCCGAAGCCGCAGCCGACAAAGAGCGGCAAGCCGACAGCGAGCGCCGCCGCAACCGGCATTTGCCAAGGGCGGTCGCTTTGATTGATGGTGACGAGCCGCCGCCATTCCTCCCGGAGGAAAATCAGAAATCTGTTGCTGTTCATCGTTAAACGCGCTCTGGCTTGAAACGCCGCCCTTGAGGGCGGCTCGGCAGCCAAAACTCCGCGCAAGGCAGAGTTTCAACCTGCAACATTATGAGGGGAAAGATGTAAATCCTTTCCTTGTTCGTTCTGGACGGCAGAACTGCTACCGATTTTACTTCTCGCCACAATCCCGGCTGGCTGTTTCCTTGCCGCGCTTGATGGGCGAAATGTACGTTTATTTATTCCGGGAATCAAACTCGATTCGTCCGAAAATCAAAGCCGCTTTAGCAGAGCAGGCCGTTGGACAAATCGCACGCAGAAACCAGAACAAGCCCCTCCCAACCATCGGCATCGCCGTGAAGTCCAGCAGCAGTTTTTTTGAGGCGCGGCGACCAGAAGTTGCCTGCGCATGTCAGCCGCATTTTTGTCCGTCTTTTTCTTCGTCGAGCAGTCCGACGCGACGCCATTGGTCAAGCCGTTTTTTCCCTTGCTGGCGATGGTTTTTATTTCATTACGAGTTTAGCTGTTTTTTCCGCCATTCCGATTGTTGCAATAGCGCCGCTATTGAATTTCAGAAAATCTGTTTCTATTCCGTCGCTAAAAATAACGCCATTCGCAGGCATCAGCGACTCGATGGTCAAATACTGTTGGTGTTCTATGAATCCCGCCGTAATTCCTATTTGAGTCCTGACACTTTGGAACGGTTCCCGAACAGCAAACAGCAGTTCATCTTCCTCCAACACAGGTCTTTTGGGACTCTGGTCTCCCTCAAACAGAGATGTTATGCCATATGCCATATTGAATACAGAGCTTAACCAACCTGTTGATCCTGTCTGCGTGGATACAATCAAACCGCTTGATGATTGCTCTTCTTCTTGATCCATATACGATATTTTATAACGTGCCGATATATGGGAAGATACGCCTATAAACAAATCATTGAAAGCCAACAGGCGTTGCCCATCGTTCAATTTTGCTTCCGCAAACCGGGCAGTTTTTGTCCTGTACCGATTTGCCATGACATGCTCAACGCCATGAAAAAAATTGAATGTATCAAAAGGCAAAAGGACGCCGTCGTAACGTTTTTTATCAGGGTTCACAGCAATTATCGGGCAGTTATTCGAGTATTTTGCGGTATTTGCAACAAGCCCGTCCTGACCGATGACAATTATCATGTGTTTTTCAGAAAAAAGAAACGATGGCAGATAAACCCTCTCTATTGTCTTGTTCTTGATTAGCCTAGAAAGCTGCGTCTGAACCGAATGCAATGAATCCTGAAAAGTTTCGTGCTCCGCCTCATAATCCTCGAAATTCCCGCCAAGCCGCTCGATGTAGAACTTGGCCTGAGCCTTTGTATTGAAACGTTCAATCAAAGACTCAAGTCTTGTTTTATTTTTTACGACGATAGCGTACTCGAATTTCATCTTCTTTTTTCAAAATTAGTCATTTAATATCGACTCTAAAAGCTCGGGGCTGATATTCAAATTACCTATTTTCCCAGCATTTTCCGCAATTTGCCTAAACGCAAGCGCAATGTTGAATTTCGGGTCGGAATTATTATTCAGCGCCGTCAGCGTTTTCCAGTCGATGTCTTTATAAGGTTTCAGGGTTGTTTCCATGACATAACCCTGTGTATCCGCTTCTTTTCTGTCATTCGCTGCTTTTTGCTCGACGAACAGATTTCTTTTGTTCTCAATTGCAATATCCGCTTCCAGTTGCATTTCTCTTAATTTTCTTTCGTTCTCCGCCTTTTGAACCTCGGATTCCATTTTCTTCTCCGCGATTTGTTTTTGCTTCTCTTCAACAGCAATCTCCGTGTTCAGCTCGGATTCCTTAATTTTTCTCTCCTGCTCAACGGCAAAATTCCTGCGCTCATAAACCGCTTGGTCAGCTTCCTGCTGTAATTTTTCTCTGGTTTCAGTTTCCAAAGCCCTAGTCATTTCAGGCGTCGCTCGTACTGCCAATATACTTACCCCAAGGATTTCAATTCCAAGCATACCCACTGCTTGTGACGACACAAGTCCTTCCTGTATTTGCTTCTCAATCTCTCTGGCCGAACGAATGGCATCCTTGAGTTTTATTCCATGCACAAAAGATGAAGTCGCTGTTTGTGCTTCATTGATAATTCTTTGACTCAACTTTTCAATATCATTTTTCTGATAAATTCCTTTTTTATTGACGGTAAAATCAAGTACATCCGCCAGTATTTTTGGATTTGCAATCCTATAGCTGATTTGACCCTGAATATTTACGGTTTGATAATCACTGGTTGATTCGTCAAAAATGAATGGCAGGTCATTGCTTCCCATTGGAATGGCAACAATCGAACTGTTTGGCGAAAAATAAAAAAACGACAGTCCGCGACCTTCTTGTTTGATGCTTCCGTTTTTATAGTGAAAAACATATGTCATCGAGTCAAATTTGAAGTGCCTGATTCCGAACATGATTGCCTCGCTTTTGCTATTAAAAAAACACCTTCTGCGGACAACGGTCTGGCAGCTAAACGGAACTCAACTATTGACCAAGGAAAACTCAAGCCGATTTCCAAAATGCCACAAAACCACATGCGAGCCGCAGAGGCGACATAACGCAATCATACCAGCAACACCTTTTTGGATGTCACCGATGCCAACAGTAAGTGCCTGCTTTTCTCATAGTTCGTGGCATTTGCAGAGCAGGCTCATCCCGCTGCTGGCGTTGCCGCAAAATCCAGCAGCATTTTTTTCAGGCGCGGCGACCAGAAGTTGCCCGCGCATGTCATCCGCATTTCTTCCCCGTCTTTTTCTTCGACAAGCAGTCCGGCGCGGCGCCATTGGTCAAGCAGTTTTTCCCCTTGCTGGCGATGGCTTCGCGGCCATTCGTCCAGCTTTGGCAGCTTTAGGGCTTCCATCGCGGCGGACAGCGCGGTTTCAAAGCCTTCCTGAGCATCCCGCAAGGGCACGGGCGCGATTCGTGCAAGCGGTTTTTCCCCGCGTGAGACTTTCTCCGTGTAGTTTTTCAGCTCGCCGATATTGCCGAGGCTGATTGCGCCCAACCGTCCGCCCGCGCCTGAACCGAACGGCAGCATGTCTGTCTGCCCGAAAGCAAGGCGGTTATAGACGGAACGCTCCAGAGGGCTTCTGCGCCAATGCTTCGGCGAGAAATGTTCATAGCCGTAGGCAAGCAGCGCCTCGTAGGCCGTTCCGAACATCCGCGCCAATTCGGGAAAGTTTGGAAGCGGCGGCAGTTTGCCAGCCCGTATCGCCTTGTCGAGCGGGCTGTCGGGAAACACGCCGAGTTTGTAAAGATCCAGCCCATGAATGCCGGTTTCTTCACTCAAAAAACGGATGTCTTCCGCGAGCATTTCTTTCGTCTGGCCGGGGAACCCGTAAATCAGGTCGGCGACGACCGCCGCGCCGCTTTCGCAGAGGCCGTTCAGGTTTTCGCGGATTTCGTCCCGCGCAGAAATGCGTCCAAGGCTGCGGCGCAATTTCGTGTCCGTCGTCTGCACGCCCAAGGAAAAGCGGTTCGCGCCCGCTTCGGCCCAAGCCTTCCCCTTGTCGGCGGTAAAGCCTCGGACGCGCCCTTCCACCGTCATCTCGGCATCAGCATCGACGGGAAAGGTATCGCGCAGTTGGCGAATCAGCCGCACCATGTCTTGCGTATCCAAATCGCTTGGCGTCCCGCCGCCGAAATAAATCGCCCGCACCGAACGCCGATGAATGACTTCGCGCAGAACATGCGCCGTGTCCGCAATCTCCCGCGACAGCAGCGCGGCGTATTCCGGGCTGAAAGTCTTGCTGGTCCGGTTTTTATAGAACGGGCAAAATTTGCAATGGTGATGGCAAAACGGCACATGGACATAGAGCGCGAGCGGACGGCCTGTACCCTCGATGTATGCCCGCGCCGCGAAATCCTCGAACTTGCCGCCATCCCAAGAAGGTTCCGCCTTGTTCATCCGCGCTCCGTTCAACGGCGGGAGGTCTTTTTTCTCTTCCTCAAAGGCGCATGTCAGCGGATCGTCGCCGATATGCGCGAAAAACGGCTGAATATCAGGCAACATGCTGGTTCTCGCTTTCGGTTTTTCTTTGTATTGTGGCGACGCGATACAGCCACCGTTCGTCATTGAGCACGGCAAACGTGGCAGTCGCCACATCCGCTCGCGCCACATAGCCGGAACGGCTGCGATCCGCTTCTTCCAGAAGGCAAAAATCGCCGGAAGGCGGCTCGTTGCTCAGTCCGCCGGGACGCACGATGCTCCAGGGCAGTTCGCTTTTCCGTAGGACATTCTCAGCGACGGTCTTGGCGCACAGCGCCTCGCCAAGATATTTTTTGGCGTTTCCGGACATGCCGTTATATTGCTCGCCGCATCCCAGCGAAGTCATCAAAACGAATCGCTCGATGGAGCCGAAATTTTCCAGCGCGTGGATGACGTTGATGTTGCCTTCCGCGTCCACCCGTCGTCCTTGCGGATTTTTCCCGCCCAGAACGCTGATGGCGCGTTTTGGCGAAGCCGCCCGCAACGCCGCTTCGCAATCCGGTAAATTGAAAGCGTCCCCTTCGGTGATTTTCACGCCAAGCGCCCGCAGCCGGGAAATATCGCTCCCCGGACGCGCCATGACAGCTACGGATTCTCCCCGTGCGCGTGCTTGCTCAGCCAGAAGAAATCCCACGCCACGGGTCGCCCCAAACAGCAGCAAATCGACGCACAGCATCATGCGGCCTCGGCGGAGGCTGGCCGAACCAAGGCGCGCAGTGCTTTCAGTTGATGCGCGTGGATTTTTTTATTTTCGTCGCGCCCAAGATAAATCTTGAACATCGGCTGGCCGTTTTTGTTCATGAACTGGAGGCTGGCCGTTGCCGACGTACCCATGAAAGGCCGCTCCACGAGATAGATGCCGCCGCAGCGGTCCGCGCGCAAATGCCCATGAAGCGGAGAGCCGCCGTGCAGGTTGTAGTAGCCATGCCCCAAGGAACCTTCGGGAAAAGTGCCTGAAAATTCCATGATGACATCCTCCGTATGCACGATTGTCGTCAGGCCGCCCCAAGCGGCAACCTCGCCGAGAATCTCCACGAAACGCTCGCCGTCTAGGCGTTTCCACATGGATTCCGGGAGGCATTCGATGATTTGAGCCATGCTCATGTGCTCGGCTTCCGGCAGGCTTTCCAGGACCATTCCCGGATTGCGCTCAAGCCTTTTCTTCAATGAATCCAAGCCGCACGAACCGCACGATGATGACACTGTTGTCATTTTTTTCTCCTGACAAAAAATCGGTTGAAAACGTGTTGCCCACTTTCATGGTCGCGTCGAACGGCGGCTGTACCCGCCCTTTTTGTTGTGCTGGCGAACTTTAACAAGAATGATTCTTATTTGCAATAATAAAGGAGAATAGTTATCATCTTCGTACTCCCGGACGGACAAGACCTCGAAACACATCAAAACCGAACAGCCAAACCTCTCAAACAGCCGTGCAGACGCCTTCTTTCTCCTTCAGCCACGCGAACGCCCCTCGCCCGCTTACCGCACGGATGCTAGCGGCCATCGTCATGGCGGCGCATTTCATTCTGGTCTGGCAGCTTTTCCGATCAGGCACGGTTGCCGCTTCCCTCGGTGAAAACAGCCGAGTCGTTTTTGCTTCCGTCATCCCTACCTCGCCCGAAAATCCTTCGCTGCCAAAGAACGTTTTTCCCGAAAACGAAACAAAGCCCCCGCAAGCGAAACCGCCAAAAGCTAAACAGCCCAGACAAAAGAAAGCCCACCCTGCCCGTCACGTAGCAAGGAAGAGCAAGGTTGTCGCAACGGAAAAATCACCGGGGACGATGACAGATGCCGTTCTTCCTCCCGAAGCGGTCGCCGCCAAACAGGAACATCTGCCGCAGGAAACGGCACGGATAGACAAAGAAGCCGCCGCCACGGATGCGGACGATGCGCAACCCGCCGCGCCCAGCACTCATCCAGCCAATCAGACCGCCGAAAAACGCCCCGCCGCCTCGGATGAAGGCGGCAGGGCGTCGCCTTTTCCCGTGGCGATTTCCTCGCTCAGATTCAAAAGGGCGCAAAAACCGGATTACCCGGAACCAGCAAGAAACCGCAATGAATCGGGTCTCGTGTCTGTCCTGGTCATCGTCAATACGGGCGGCGGCGTGGAAGAGGCGCAAGTTGAAGAATCCAGCGGGTTTGAGCTTCTGGACAATGCGGCGCTGAAAGCCGCCAGGCGCAGCCGTTTCCAGCCCTATTCAGAAAACGGCATTCCCAGAACGGTCATCACCGTCATCCCCTACCGCTTCGATTTGAACGACGAAAAATAGCGCGAGGAATTTTTAAGGCCTACATGGAGATATGAAAATGGAATCCGTACAAACGCTCATGGGGTTCAGCCACTTCATCACGCAGAGCGACCCGCTGGGGAAATTCCTGCTGCTTATTCTGCTGGTTATGTCAATGACGTCGTGGGTGCTGATAGCCGTCAAAGGCGTGGCCGCTTGGTGGCGCAATCGTCATGGCAACGCTTTCCTGCGGTTTTTCTGGACCGCCACTTCGCTGGACGAGGTGAAACATGAAATCCAGATTCACGGCGTCAATTGCCCATTCTCGCATCTTGCCGCCCACGCGCAGCACGCGCAGGAACACCATAACAGCTACGGCGCGGCGAAGCTCTCGGAAGCCGGAACGCAGCAGGAATTCATGATTCGCACGATGAAGAAAGTCATCGACGAGGACGCGGCGCAACTCGAAAACGGCCTGTCCATTCTGGCGACCATCGGCGCTACGGCGCCGTTCATCGGCTTGTTCGGCACGGTTTGGGGCATCTACCACGCGCTGATTGCCATCGGCGCGAGCGGCGGCGGCTCGCTCGACAAAGTTGCCGGCCCCGTCGGCGAGGCGCTGATTATGACGGGCATCGGCCTTGCCGTCGCCATTCCCGCCGTCATGGGCCACAACTGGCTGGTTCGCAGCAACAACGTCACGCTCGCCAAGCTGGACGCCTTCGCCAACGAACTGCTGACTTTCCTCTCGACCGGAAAAATCTGCTCCATCGAAAAACCGTCAGCGCGGAATGCGGAAAAGCCCCAGATCGTCCATTCCGCCGGCAGAGGTTGAACATGGCTTTCGGCAGTTTCGACAACAAAGGCCGCCGCCAGTCGATGGCCGAAATCAACATGGTTCCGCTCATCGACATCATGCTTGTCCTGCTGGTGATTTTCATCGTCACCGCGCCCCTGCTTTCCCACTCGGTCAAACTCGAACTGCCCAAAATCAGTACACAGCTCACACAGGCCGTTCCTGACCGAATCGAATTCGCCATCCGCGCCAACGGCGGCACGTATTGGAACGGAGAGCCTGTCGACCGCGAAACCGCGCGGCGGCGGCTCGCCGCCGAGAGCAAGAAGGAACCTCAGCCCGAAGTCCATATTTTTGCCGACCAGCGCGCGGAATACCTGTTCGTCGCAAGGGCGCTGGCGGATGTCAGCCAAGCCGGACTGTCCCGCATCGGATTCGTCAGCACGCCCGGCGAGTAAACCTAAACCCCTTTATCCCATTTCCCTACCCAATGGAGGCTGCACCCATGTTTTGCAAAAACCCGCTTACCCAACGCATCGGAAAAATGCTTTTTACCAGCGCAAGCCTTGCCAGCCTCACGCTGGGCATCAACATGGCCGCCGTGGCGCAGCCGCAGGAGACGGAAAACCCGCCTCCGCCTCAAACGTCCGTGCAGCCGGATACCGAAGAACACGCGAGAGTCCGCGACATGGACGCCATTACCGTTACGGCGACGCGACGCGAAGAAAAGATTCTGGACGTTCCCGCGACGGTGAGCGTTATCACGCGCAAGCAGATGGACGAGCACTTGGCAATCAACCCGCAGGAATTGATTCGGCATCAGCCCGGCATTCAAGTGAATCGCCAAGTCTCCGGCACTGACCCTTACGCCAATCTGTCCGGTTATGTCATCCGTGGCGTGGGCGACAACCGGGTGCAGATTCAGGTGGACGGCGCGCGTGTCATAGAAAGGTCACTGGACGGCAACCGCGATTTCGTCGACCTCTCCATGATGAAAGGCGTGGAAATCATGCGCGGCCCCGGCTCCGTCCTCTGGGGCGCGGACGCGCTCGGCGGCATCGTTTCCTACCAGACGCTCGACCCGGATGACCTGCTGCGCGGACGCCGTTTCGGCGGCAATATCAACATGGGATTCGACAGCCTCAACAACGCTTTCTCGCGCACGGCAATGGCGGCAGGACAATTCACGCCCACCCTGCAAGGTCTTTTCGGCTACACCTACCGCAGCTACTCGGAAACCAAGCTGGGCAACGCCCGCGCCGACGGCGGGCGCTGGGGCTGCCCGCGTGTGGCCATCGGCTGCGACGAATTGAACCCGCTCGACGGCAGCACCCGCAACGCGCTGGGCAAACTGGTCTGGCGGCCCGATGCCCGGCATGAAGTCAAACTGACTGGCGAACACTTCCGTTCCGACGTTGATGTCATGCAGATGTACGACTACGGCATCGCCACGCCGACGCTGCTGAACGGAGATTTTCCGCGCAACCAGCGGCAAACGCGCCAGCGCGTCGCGCTGGAACACCGATGGAACGTCGATTCGCCCCTGCTGGACAATCTGAAATGGCAAATATCCTATTCGCCGCAAAAACGTCAACTGGACACGACGCGCCATCAAACGAACCTTCCCGCGCAAACCCAGCGGGTCACACGCGAGCAAACGGATTACGAAGAGAATTTCCTGCAAGCGGACATACAAATGTCATCTGTTTTTGATTTGGGTGACAGCCAGCACACGCTGACCTACGGTTTTCAGGGCGACACGACCGATACTTCGTACAGTCGCGTGACCGTGCTCAACAACAACGGCACAGTCACAACCTCATACGGCGGCGGCGCCAATTTCGCCAACTCCACGACCACCCGCGCCGACGTTTATCTTCAGGACGAAATCAAGCTGTTCGACGACCGTCTGGCCTTAACGCCAGGCGTGCGGTACGCGACCTACAGCATCGAACCGGAATACGGCAGCCACTATCAGGTCATTCCCGGCAAGGAGCCGAAAACAAGGGACGCCAAAAAGTGGATACCGCAGCTTGGCGCACTGTTCAGGCTCACCGAACGCTATGCCCTGTATGCCCGCTACGCGGAAGGATTCAAGATGCCCACGGCGCAGGATTTGTACACCTCCGCCCCGTCCGCGATGGGGGTGGTCAATATGATTCCCAATCCCGCTCTCAAGCCGGAGGAAGTGGTTTCCAATGAAATCGGCGTTCGCGGGAAATTCGAGCAGGGCTGGTTTTCGTTCAGCGCGTTCCATAGCGACTACACCGATTTCATCAAGAGTCGGCAGCATGTGGCGGGCACGGCAGCCGATTACACCTCCCTGAATGTCTCCAAGGTCAAGCTATGGGGGCTGGAAGCCTCGGGCGAGTGGCAGTTCGCCAGAAATTGGGATGCGAGCGCGAACGCCACCTATCAGCGCGGCAAGGAACTCGATTATGGCGACCAAGATTACGCGCCTTTCAGTGGCGCGTCGCCGCTGAGCGCCGCAATCGGCGTGAAATGGACGGAACCATCACTGGGGCTGAGTTCCCAGATCGTCGGCACGTTCTCCAAAAGCGTTACGCGCACAACCTATGACACGAACTTCAAGCCGAGCGGCTACGGCGTTTTCGATGCCTATCTGAATTGGCAAATCAACAAAACTTTCCGAGCCAGTGCCTCCGTGCTCAATCTCTTCGACAAGCGTTATTTCAGCTACACCGCCGCCACGCTGGACGACCTGCCCGCGTCCGCCGCCGTTGCCCGCACCAGTCCGCTGGAGCTTTATACGCAGCCGGGGCGGACGTTCGGCATCAACGTGTCGGCAAATTTCTGACCCGGACGGAAAAACAGCCATGCTGAACAGAACCGTCAAACACCCCCGCGCCACTTGGCTCAATCCCAACACAGGCAAGCTCGTTGAAGCCCGGAAGCTCATGCGGCGCATGGCTCGGCAGGACACCGTTCTGCTGGGAGAAACGCACAATATCGCGGAAATTCACCGCTGGCAGCTTCACGTCATCGCCGCGCTGCATATGCTGCGCCCAAACATGATGGTCGGCTTTGAAATGTTTCCCCGCCGCTTGCAGCCCGTTCTGGACGAATGGGTCAAAGGGCGGCTCGGAACGGAGGAATTTGTCGAAAAATCAGAATGGTATGAAGTCTGGGGATTTCCGGCGGAAATCTATCTCCCCATTTTCCATTTCTGCCGCCAGCAGAACGTGCGCATGTTGGCGCTGAATTGCTACCGGGCGCTCGTGACCCGTGTCGGCAAGGAAGGCTGGGAGGCGATTCCCGAAAACGAGCGCGACGGATTGACGCCAAGCGCACCCGCCACCGACGGATACCGCCGCTACCTTGCCGACATCTCGTCGCGCCTATCGGCGCAAATGCCCCCAATCCCCGGCGATGCCCTGCCCCGCCCCATCAACAATGCTGACCCGGATCACTTCATCCGGGCGCAGCAGACTTGGGACAGAGCCTTTGCCTGCAACATCGCCCATGCCCTGAATGAAGCCCGTTCGGAACCTCCGCCGCTTGTCGTCGGCATTATTGGCCGGGGGCATCTGGAATACGGGCATGGCACGCCCTACCAGCTTTGCGACTTGGGCATCACCAAAAACAGCGTTCTTCTCACCTCATCGCGGGAAGAACAGGAACTCGCGGAAATCAAGGGCATCGGAACCGCCATTTTTCGCGTCGACACGCCGGAGCCGCCCGCAGAACGTCTTTCCCGCGCCACCGCTCGGACGAATCGAACGGAAAGCGAGACGACGCCATGAACTTGACCCTGAAACGCATCTGGCATCTGGCCTGTCTTGCCGTCAATGGCTCTGGCGGCAAGCTGGGGCTGGCGTATTGCGTCATCATTTTGCTGATGGGGCTGGCAGAAATTCAGATTTCCGTCTTGTTCATCGCTTGGAACAAAGATTTTTTCGACGCGCTGGGAAAATACGATGTGGATGCCGCCGTCTGGCAAATCGGCGTTTTCGCCGTCCTCACCGCCGCCAGCGCGGGGCTATACCTTGTTGGAACCTATCTCCGCCAATTGCTGCAAATGCGCTGGCGTACCACCCTGACTTGCGCGTCGCTCGACCGATGGATGAAAAACAAAGCCTACTGGCATCTCAACACCACGGAATCCTCGCCGCTGGACAATCCCGACCAGCGCATCGCGGAGGACTGCCGCATCTTTGTCCAGCGCCTCGTCGGCGGCGGCTCGATGATGGGCAGCGACGGCAACATCCTCGATTTCATCACCGGACTGATTGGGCTTATCACCTATGTGGTTCTCTTGTGGGAACTCTCCGATTTTTCCCTCGACTTCACCTTGTTTGGGCAAGCCGTCAGCATCGAGCACTATATGGTTTGGGCCGCGCCCATCTACGTGCTTATTTCCAGCGGATTGACCCATTGGCTGGGTGCGCCGCTGATGAAACTGAACCTCATCAATCAGCATCGGGAAGCCGATTTACGCTTTGCCCTGACGCATTTTCGAGAATCGAAGGATGCCATCGCCCTAGGAGATGGCGAAGCCGCCGAACGCCTCGCTATCGACGCCCGCTACGGACGCATTCTGGAAAACTGGCGTCAGCGCATCAAGCGGGAATTCATTTTGGGATGCTTTACGCGCCCTTATTTCATGACCGTGCTGCGCATTCCGCTGTTCATCGCTTTTCCGGCGTATCTGGCGGGAAGCGTGGCGCTCGGCGGGCTGATGCAGCTTAGCTCCGCCTTTCAGAAAGTCGTCACCTCGCTGTCTTGGTTCATTTTCTGCTACAAGCCACTGGCGGAACTGGCCGCCACGAGCAACCGCCTTGGTTTCTTCCTTTCCGAGGCGGAAGCCGCCGCCATGAAGCCGCCCTCAATCACGACCGTTGCCTCACGGAACGGGGCGCTGCATATCCGCGATCTGGCGATTCGTGACCCTAACGGCAAACCCTTGCTCCATCTGCCCGAACTAAGCATCCGCCCCGGCGAAGCCGTCTGGATTGACGGACCTTCCGGCATCGGCAAATCCACGCTCATAAAAGCCATTTCCGGGCTATGGCGGCATTGCGGCGGAAGCATCGAAATCCCGCCGGGAAAAACGCTTTTCCTGCCGCAGAACGCTTATCTGCCGCTGGGCGGCTTGGCCGCCGCCGTCACGTATCCCGACGAGCCGGACGACATCGACGCAGTTAGGGCGCTGCTGGCTCGCGTCGGGCTGGACTGCCCAAGGCATTCGCGGCAGTTAGACCGAACGGACGACATGGCCAAAGACCACAAGCTCTCGGGCGGCGAACAGCAACGGCTCATCATCGCTCGGATACTGGCCGCGAAACCCAATTGGGTATTCCTCGACGAAGCCACCAGCGCGCTCGACGCCGAAGCCGAACGGCAACTCTACGCAACCCTGCGAAATGCCCTGCCCAACACCGGCTTCATCGTCATCGCCCACCGCGAACCACGCGGCCTCGGCGTTTATCGGCGGCTAGACTTGCGGGAGAGCCTTCTTTTCGCTGAAACGGCAAAGCAACGGAAAAGCGAAACGGAGGAAACTGCGAGAGAGTTCGCACCAGAAACGACGGAACGAGTGGCGGCTTGTGCGGGGTGATGGAGGGTTGGGTTTTTTGCTGGGAAAAGCGTGATGTGGCATCGAAACCTCTTTCGGTAGAATACGTAGCTCTAGCTTTGGGCGTTTTTCTTTTATTGTTTTTCCTTCTTCAACGCAGTATCGAAGCCCAGTAATTCTCGGCTAATACGGTGCAAGGTAATTTCGCCATGTGTTTCCCTTCCGCGACCCGTAAAGTAATCGCCGCTCAGGTACTCTTCCTTTGAATTGATGGTTATCTCCAACGTGCAGATGCCGCGATGAATCTGCATCGACTGCTCCGCACGGCTCCTCGGTTCGGATACGTATTCATACTTTAACCCAACATCGCCGGGTTGCTCGTCGTAGAGCGCCGCCATCGTGGTTCGAGACCGGGACTGCTTCGTCTCAAGCTCAATCGCCATCCGCGTCCACGTCTGGCGCAAGCGCATCACGCAAGGGATGCAGGTTCCGCCGTGGTGCGTACTGATGCTCCCAACCCACGTGCCGTTGAGGTTCTTGATCGTGGATAACCAGCGCCACCCCCAATACTCGTAGAAAAAGATCAATACGCCGTAGATCGTGAATGCCGACAACGTAACAGTATCAAGGAGTCCGGCCAACTGCGGTATCGCAACCAACGTGCGCAGTGCGGAAGCCACAACAATCGCCAGCGCACCGAAGGCAAAATACACCCCCGACCCACGAAAGAAACTGTCAGATGTGTACCCATGCATATTGCTGCCCCCACTGGTTCCACATCTGGATCAACGCACCGATGCAGGCACGCGCGTTCTGGGTTGTCCAGTGCTCAGAACCGAACAAAGGCTGGATGCCATTCTGGCTGGTGTAGTTCGTCAATTCGCACAACCAGAAAGCCGGACTGTTCAGCCAGTCTATGATGTTGCCAAAAGTGTCGCTGTAGCTGCCGCCGAATTTCTGGTCAGGCACGTTGTAGAGCAGGCACTCGATGGCGTGGGATGACGCCGTGCCACTCTGGATCAGCCCGTTGTCTTCCATCCAGCCACGGGCGTTCTTGAAGATGCGAACAGTCGGCTTGTACCACTGGTTCGTCCGTCCGTGCTTGGCCACGCCGTTGTCGTAGTAGTGCTTCGGGTAACTGGTGACGGCGTGACCACGCTGCACGTCCCGTAGCCAGATGCCTTCGACGTAGGCAACGTTGCCTAGCAAGGTCTGCGGCGGAAGGTAGAGCCGATACGCCAGACAGGGCACGACATCGGCGGGGATGTTGTTGCTCGTCCTCGGAATCTTGATGCTCTTGCCGCCTTCGGTGATGTTGTGCGAGGGGAAGGCGCGGCGGATGGCGTTCGAGAC
>JAITVD010000083.1 GCA_031285965.1 Azoarcus sp. | reverse complement strand
GACGGCAGGGACATGATCTACGAAGGCGACGCGACGGCGGGCAACCACGACGCCATCGAGTTCGGCGGGGGCGTCACGCCCGATGATGTCCTCGTGCGGCGCGACGGCGACGACCTCGTATTCAGGATTCAGGGGACGGACGACCAGCTTGCGGTGCGCTACTACTTTAGCAGCAGTGACGCCTACGCCGTCGAGGCGGCGCGCTTCGCCGACGGCACGTCATGGAGCCAACAAGACCTCATCGAACTGGTTGGAAGCGTTGCCTGAAATTTCTGGCTTTGACATTTGAGCGTTGCGTATCTGACACCCTTCTCCCGCTTTGCGGGCGAGGGGTGGATGCCGTTTTCTTTGCTTGAATGCCTGTCGGCGCGGAGGATGGCGGGGTTGCTATACTGCCCAGTCTTAGGCGCTGAAATGCCGTCATGAGCCAGAACATGCCCCCCAAGAATCCTGTTTCCGCCGATCTGCCCGTCCGCCCCGTCGTGACGCTTGCCAGCTTGCGCCGCCGTTTGGCGGGGATGCTGTACGAAACGCTGCTGCTGCTGGGGGTGTTCGCGGTTTTTTTTCTGTTTCCGTGGATGGTCTTTTTGGCGCAGATGGATTGGGAGACGCCGCCCGCGTGGGTGGGGTGGGCGGAGCTTGCGCATGCCCTGATTTTGTTCGGGGGCTATTTCATCTATTGCTGGCATCGGCTTGGGCAGACACTGGCGATGCGGACTTGGCGGCTGCAAGTCGTGACGGCGGCGGGGCGGCCTTTGTCGTGGGGCAGGGCTGTTTTCCGGTACGCGCTGGCGTGGCCTTCGGTGTTTTGCTTCGGAATTGGCATCCTCTGGGCTTTTTTCGACCTCGATAAACTTTTTTTGCACGACAGGCTGGCGGGGACGCGGGTGGTGCAGTTGCCGAAGCGGCAAGCGTGAGCCAAGAAGCCAGTGTCCCGTTGCGTGGCTGCCTTCACTTCTCTTCTTTTTTGTTGCCGTTCTTGCTTGTGCTACACTCCAAAGTTTTTACGGCATGGCGTTTTGTTGCTGTGCCGCATGATGGACTTGGTTTTTTGCCGCGAAAGCGGCGAGCGCCAAGATTCAAATTTTCCCAGGAGAGACTGAAATGACACAAAGAGTTGCCCTCGTAACTGGTGCTATGGGTGGTCTTGGCACCGCGATTTGTCAGGAATTGGCCAAGGCGGGCCACAAGGTGGTTGCGGCTTACCATCCCCAGTTCGACAACAAGGATGCTTGGATGCAGGAGCAGGAAGCCGCCGGATTCAAGGATTTCATCCCAGTTGCCGGTGATGTGGCCGATCTGGCGTCGGTGCAGGCGATGATGGCCGATGCCGAAGCCAAGGCTGGCGCCATCGACATTCTCGTGAACAACGCCGGGATTACCAGCGACAAGATGTTCGCCAAAATGGAACGTGAGCAGTGGGACGCGGTTATCAATACCAACCTCTCCAGCCTGTTCAACGTGACCAAGCAAGTTTCGGCCAAGATGGCTGAGCGCGGCTGGGGCCGCATCATCAACATTTCGTCGGTCAACGGCGTCAAAGGCCAAGCCGGACAAGCCAACTATTCCGCCGCCAAGGCGGGCGTGATTGGCTTCACCAAGGCACTGGCGCAGGAACTGGCGAAGAAGGGCGTGACCGTCAACGCCATTGCTCCGGGCTACGTCGCCACCAAGATGGTCATGAAAATCAAGCCGGAAATCCTGCAAGGTATCGTCGATTCCGTGCCGATGAAGCGCCTCGCCAAGCCGGAAGAGGTCGGCTTTGCCGTGGCCTTCCTCGCGGATGAGCTTTCCGGCTTTACCACCGGCGCGACGCTCAACATGAACGGCGGCCTGTACTACCAATAAGCCGCCGAGCGTATGGAATTTCACGGCTCGCAAAGGTTCAAACCCCGCCATCAGGCGGGGTTTGCGCTTTATTCCAATACAATATATTAAAAGGCAATTCTGTCCGCAAGGGCGAACGGGCTGCTGAGGAGAAGCTACATGGGTGAGCAAGCGCGCCTAATCAAAAAATACCCCAACCGCCGTCTTTACGACACGCGAGCCAGTGCCTACATCACGCTCTGCGACGTGAAGGAGCTTGTGCTTGGGCATGAGAACTTTCAGGTGGTCGATGCCAAAACGGGCGAAGACCTGACCCGCAGCATTTTGCTGCAAATCATTCTGGAAGAGGAAAGCGGCGGCGTGCCGATGTTTACCCGCGATTTGCTCTCGCACATGATCCGTTTCTACGGCCACGCGATGCAGGGCATGATGGGCAAATACCTTGAGAACAACATCAAGGCGTTTTCCGACATGCAGAGCAAACTTCAGGACCAGGTGCGCAGCATCTACGGCGACAACAATTCAATCAGCAAGGATTTGTGGGCGCAGTTCCTGAATTTTCAGGGGCCGGCGTTGCAGAACATGATGGGCGCTTATGTCGAGCAGTCGCAGAAAATGTTCCAGCAGATGCAGGAGCAGGTCGAAAGCCAGACGCGCAACATGTTTACGGGTTTCCAGTTTCCCTCGCAGTTTACGATTGCCTCCCATCACGGCGGCGGGGGCAAAAGCGAGAATACGCCGCCATTCTCCTCGAACAAGTAGGAACGCCAGAAATCTGACAGGTTTCAGCTTACCTTCATCTGAAAATGCCCTGCGCTTTATTGCAGGGCGTTTTGCCATTGGACACACGTGATTTCCATGCAGACCGACCCGCTTCCCCGCATCAGTTTCATCAGCCTTGGTTGCCCAAAAGCGACCGCCGATTCCGAGCGGATACTGACCCGCCTTTCTGCGGAAGGGTACGAAATCGTGGCCTCTCCCGAAGATGCCGACCTCGCCATCATCAACACTTGCGGTTTCATCGAGGTGGCCATCGAGGAGTCGCTCGACGCGATTGGGGAAACGCTGGCGGTCAACGACAATGTCATCGTTACGGGCTGCCTCGGCGCGCGCGCGCGGCTCGTTCGGGAGAGTTACCCGCAGGTGATGGCCGTGACTGGTCCGCATTCGCCCGAAGCCGTCATGCAGGCGGTGTATTCCCGTCTGCCCAGGCCGGAAACGGCGGGGATTGTGCCGCCGCAGGGCATCCGCCTGACGCCGGAGCATTATGCCTACCTGAAAATAGCCGAAGGCTGCAACCACGGCTGCTCTTTCTGCGTTATTCCCGCGCTGCGCGGCCCGCTGGTGAGCCGCCCGATCCATGAAGTGATGGACGAGGCCGAAACGCTGGTATCGGCAGGCGCGCGTGAAATCATCGTCATCGCGCAGGACACGCCCACCTACGGGCTGGACATGGGCTTCCGCACCGGCTTCTGGAACGGGCGTCCCATGAAAACGCGCCTGCTGGAGCTTGCCCGCGCCCTCGGCGAGTTGGGTGTCTGGATACGGCTGCACTACCTGTACCCATATCCCGCCGTGGACAAAATCGTCGAACTGATGGCGGAGGGAAAAATCCTGCCTTACCTCGACGTGCCTTTCCAGCACGCCAGCCCGCGCATCCTTCAGGCGATGCGCCGCCCCGCGAACAGCGAAAACGCGCTCGAACGCATCCGCCGCTGGCGCGACATCTGCCCGGACATTACCATCCGCTCGACCTTCATCACCGGATTTCCCGGCGAAACGGAGGACGATTTCGAGCAACTGCTGCGTTTTATCGAAGAAGCGCGGCTCGACCGGGTGGGCGCGTTCGCGTATTCCCCGGTTGAGGGGGCGGCGGCGAACGGCTTGCCCGACGCGGTTCCCGAGGACGTGCGCGAAGAGCGCCGCCAGCAGTTGATGGCGCTTCAGGAGGACATTTCCACCCAATGCCTTGAGGCGCGTATCGGGCGCGGAATCACCGTACTGGTCGATGAAGTCGACGAGGAAGAGGGCGCGATTGCCAGGTCGCCGGGCGATTCGCCGGATATTGACGGCTTGGTCATCATCCCGGACGGTGAAGGCTTGGAACCCGGCGATTTCGTCAATGTCAGGATTACCGACTGCGATGTGCATGACCTTTACGCCGAACGTCTCGATGGCGGCGATGACTGAATCCGGCGGCGCGTCTGACTTGCTGGGGCGTCTCGCGGCGGTTGTCGGCAGCAGGCATGTTTTGGCGGATTCCGCCGCCATGTCGCCGTATCTCGAAGATTATCGCGGCAACTATCATGGCCGCGCCTTGGCTGTGGTCAGGCCAGCGGATACGCTGGAAGTGGCCGCCGTTGTAAAACTCTGCGCGGAATTTGGAACGCCCGTTGTTCCGCAGGGCGGCAATACTGGCCTCTGCGGCGGCGCGACGCCCTTGCCGGATGGGCGCTCGGTGCTTATAAGCCTTTCCCGCCTCAACCGGATACGCTCGCTGGACGCAGCGAACGATACCCTTTGCGTGGAAGCCGGTTGCCCGCTGGCCACCGCGCAGCAAGCCGCCGCAGCGGCAGGGCGGTTGTTTCCGCTCTCTTTGGCATCCGGCGGCAGTTGCCAGATTGGCGGCAACCTTTCCACCAACGCGGGCGGGGTGCAAGTGCTGCGCTACGGCAACATGCGCGACCTCACCCTCGGGCTGGAAGTCGTCTTGCCCGATGGCCGGATATGGAACGGTTTGCGGGGTTTGCGCAAGGACAACACCGGCTATGACTTGAAGCAGCTTTTCATTGGCGCGGAAGGCACGCTGGGCATCATTACCGCCGCCGTCCTTAAATTGTTTCCCATGCCAAAAGCCAGAGCGGTTGCCTGGGCAAACGTTCCCTCTCCGGCGGCGGCGCTTGCGCTGCTTGGACGCTTCCACGCCGCTTGTGGCGACAAGCTAAGCGCCTTTGAACTCGTCGGTCAGCCGCTTCTTAAACTGGTTTCGAGGCACATGCCAGATAGCCGCGCGCCCCTTGCTGCCGCATCAGATTGGTCAGTGCTTGTGGAACTTGCTGATACCGTTGCTGACGGCAGGCTCGAATCCCTGCTTGAGCAAACGCTAGATGCCGCCATGAAGGCCGGGGAGGCGACTGATGCCGCCGTGGCGGCAACGCAGTCCCAAGCTGACGCTTTCTGGGCTTTGCGCGAAAACGCCAACGAGGCACAGAAACGCGAGGGTTTCAGCATCAAGCACGATATTTCCGTACCCGTGAGCCGCGTCCCCGAATTTATCACCCGCGCTGATGCTGCCTTGCGCGTATGGCAACCCGATGTGCGCATCGTCGCTTTCGGCCATATCGGCGATGGCAACCTGCACTACAACCTGTTTCCGCCATCCTCCCATGACGAATCAGCGTTCATTGCGCGCAGCGATGAAGCCCATCGCATCGTGTACGGCTTGGTTGCGGAACTGGAAGGTTCGATTTCGGCGGAGCACGGGCTGGGGCAGCTCAAACGCGAAACAATCCGCCGCTACAAGAGCGAGGTTGAACTCGAACTCATGCGCACAATCAAACGCGCCCTTGACCCGCGCGGGCTGATGAATCCGGGGAAAGTGCTCTGAATCTGCTAAAGCGTTCTGCCTTGCCTTTCCAAGGCGGCAACGCCCTTTGACGCAAAGAGGGGAGCGTTCAGGCGGCGGCGACTTCCGCCAAACTGCACTTGGCGGTTCCGTAGCGGGTACGTACCAGCAGCGGGTAGTCTTTGCCCCTAAAGAGGCCAAAGTGACCGATGTTGTAGCCCACGATGCGGCCATCTACCTGCCCGATGCGCACGAGCTTGCCGATACGGAAACCAGCCTGAATAGCGTTGGCGACCGTGTGGCCTACGCTCTGGGTGCTCGGGGTGCTGGGCATGTGGCCGCTGTTTTCGTTCATGCCTTGAATCAGTACGAAGCGCCGATTGTCCATGACCGTCTCTCTGTTATGCAGGGTTGTTGAGCTATTCCCTGTAACGGCCATTTGTTTCCGGTTTTGAAGGTGCATGAGGCGATGCGTGTGACCTCTTTCTCATCCTGGCACGTAATCTGCTGACTGTTGAATATATCTCGCAGTGCGGTGATTCCCTATGCCCCGGACGAGTGACCGCATGGCACGGGAGCGCATAGAATGGCGGAACTTTTGAAGTTTGAAGGAGAAGGGCGTGAAGAAAATCGAAGCCATCATCAAACCGTTCAGGCTCGAAGAAGTGCGGGAGAGCTTGTCAGAAATCGGCATCAGCGGCCTGACGGTCACGGAAGTCAAAGGCTTTGGCCGTCAGAAGGGGCATACGGAGCTTTACCGGGGGGCGGAATACGTAGTCGATTTCCTGCCCAAGGTGAAAATCGAAATCGTGCTCTCCGATGAAGCCGCCGACCAAGCGGTCGAGGCCATCATCAAGGCCGCCCGCACCGGCAAAATCGGCGACGGCAAGATATTCGTGACGCCCGTGGAGCAGGTCGTGCGCATCCGCACAGGCGAAACCGGGGACGCGGCAATCTAAAAGCGGGAAGCCCCGCGCAATGCCTCGCCGCCCGACAGGGCGGCTTTGAGGTTCCCGTCTGGCTATGGCATTTTGCGAACGTACCGTTCCTATGGCTCTTCCTCCGCATTGCTGTGTCTTGCGCGACACATTCGCTTGAATGTCTGCAAGGCGAGCGGTCAAGCAGAGGCAAAGAGAGAAATGAAAGCTGTTTGCCAAATGGCTTGCATAAGGTACACAAAATGGATATTCTGATGGCGTTTTTTTAGCAAAGAAGATAAGGAAGCACAGCGATGCCTGAAATTGAAGTTATTGTCAGCGACCAAAGGTTGGGTTGGACTTCAACGTTTGGTCACGTAGCAATCGCTATTGATCGCACTGTATATTCACGTGCACCAACACAATACGTCAGAAAGTCGCATGGAGAATATATACACTCACAAAAAAATTGCCACGTGATTCAGCGGGCTACTTCTTGCGTGTAACGGATGAGGAGAAGCGAAAAATAACACAGGAGTTAGAACGGCGAGTCATACAAAATCGACCCTATATTTTTATGATTAATGATTGCACGATAAATGTTGTTGAAATATTAGCCATGATTGGAGTTATCGCAAATGATCCTCGCTGGCTTGGCGCAATTGCATCCAGTCCGGCAGACCTTACGCGAATGCTGATGCGTTCAGAGCGGTTTGCCAGAAAGTTCTACTATCCGGGATATGATAAATCAAAAGCGGTAGAATAAAATGGATAAAGATACTCGGGATTCTTTTTTTCTTCTTGCGGGCTTTATCGCAGTTCCTTTGTTAATGATATCTGTTTTTTATATATTTGATTATCTTACCTATGAAACAAAAGCAGGAAAAGAATTATGGGTTGCGAAAGACAAGTTGCTGTTGGCAGAAGAAGGCCGTTTTCTCCCTGCAACGAAAGCTATTGCCATTGAAAAAAATGAAGCATGTATTCCTATACGCTATATTAACGAAAAGGATTTTATTTATACGGAAGTTCTTTGTGAACATGGACAGGGCTGGGTCATTGGGAGCAGTGATTTCAATGTGCTTTATCCTAAAAAAACAGATTTGCCTCGTTAATCGTAGCTGTTTGCCTTCCGGTAGGTTTTACTTTGCGGGTTCTTTTGATGCGTCGACGGCACGAATTTCCTGCGTGATTTTCATTGAGCAGAAGCGCGGGCCGCACATTGAGCAGAAATGGGCGGTCTTGGCGGCTTCCACGGGGAGCGTTTCATCGTGGAAGATTTTTGCCTTGTCGGGGTCGAGGCTCAGGTTGAACTGGTCTTCCCAACGGAATTCGTAGCGAGCCTTTGACAGCGCGTTGTCCCGGATTTGCGCGCCCGGATGCCCTTTGGCGAGGTCGGCGGCATGCGCGGCGAGCTTGAAGGCGATGATGCCTTCCTTGACATCGTTTTTGTCCGGCAAGCCCAAGTGTTCCTTGGGCGTGACGTAGCAGAGCATGGCCGTGCCGTGCCAGCCGATCATGGCCGCGCCGATGGCGCTGGCAATGTGGTCGTGGCCGGGAGAAATGTCGGTGACGAGCGGGCCGAGGGTGTAGAAGGGCGCGTCACAGCACCATTCGCGCTCCAGTTCCATGTTTTTGCGAATCATGTGCATGGGGACATGCCCCGGCCCTTCAATCATGGTCTGCACGTCGTGCTGCCACGCGATGCCCGTGAGTTCCCCGAGCGTTTTGAGTTCAGCAAGCTGGGCATCGTCATTGGCATCGAAAATGGAGCCGGGGCGCAGCCCGTCGCCGAGCGAAAAAGCAATGTCGTAGGCGCGGAGGATGTCGCAAATCTCCTTGAAGCGTGTGTAGAGAAAGTTTTCCCGATGATGGGCGAGGCACCATTTCGCCATGATGGAGCCGCCCCGGCTGACGATGCCAGTCATCCGCCGCGCGGTCAGGGGGATGTGGGCGAGCCGCACGCCCGCGTGGATAGTGAAGTAATCGACGCCCTGTTCGGCTTGCTCAATCAGGGTGTCACGAAAAATTTCCCAAGTCAGTTCTTCCGCCCTGCCATCGACCTTTTCCAACGCCTGATAGATGGGAACAGTTCCGATGGGGACGGGAGCGTTGCGGAGAATCCATTCGCGGGTTTCATGGATTTGCTTGCCAGTCGAAAGGTCCATCACCGTGTCGGCGCCCCAGCGGATGGCCCAGGTCATTTTGTCGACTTCTTCCGCGATGGAGGAACCAAGCGCGGAATTGCCGATATTGGCATTGATTTTGGTGAGGAAGCTGCGCCCGATGACCATCGGCTCGCTTTCCGGGTGGTTGATGTTCGCCGGAAGGATGGCGCGTCCCCGCGCGATTTCGTCGCGCACGAATTCCGGTGTGATTTCGGCGGGAAGGGGAGAAGCTGAGCCAAAGAACTCCCCCGGATGCTGGCGGGAGAGGCTGGCGGCGAGCTTTTCGCCCGAAGGACCGCTGGTCTTGAGGCTTTCGAGCCATGCGCGGCGGTTCAGGTTTTCGCGGATGGCAACGAATTCCATTTCGGGGGTGATGATGCCTTGTCGCGCATAGTGCATCTGCGTGACGTTCTTTCCCGTTTTCGCCCGGCGCGGTGGGCGGGCAAGGCCAGAAAGGTCGGGGGCGGCGCTGGCGGCTTCCGTATCGCCGCGCTCTTCAATCCACGCCTTGCGCAGGGCGGGCAGCCCCCGTGCAAGGTCGATTTTCGTGTCCTGATCGGTGTAGGGGCCGGAGCAGTCGTAGACGACAATGGGCGGGTTCTTTTCCCCGCCGAAGGCCGTCGGGCTGTCCGATTGCGAGATTTCGCGCATCGGCACGCGCAAATCCGGGCGGGAACCCTGTACGTAAATTTTGCGCGAATTGGGCAGAGGCGCGATGGCGGTGTGGCTTGCGGGAAACGAGCCAAGAGATTCAGTAGGGGTCATGTGCTTCTGCTTCGGGTTGGTTGAGGCTTGAGGAAAGGGCGTTTTCAGGTTTTCGCCAAAGCGCGTGGAAATGATGCACCGGCCCATGCCCGTGACCGACGGCAAGCCATTCCGCGTGGGCGATGGCGTTGCGCAGGTAGTCGCGGGCGGCTCGCACGGCAAATTCGACCGGACAGGGGGCATCAAGAGGAGCTTGCGGCAGCAGCGCGGCAATGGCGGAGGAGAGCGTGCAGCCGGTTCCGTGCGTATTGGGCGTGTCGATGCGGCGGGAAGGCAATTCGACCATGCGCTCGCCATCAAAGAGCAAATCTGTCGTTTCGTTGCCGGGCAGATGCCCGCCTTTGAGCAGCACCCAGCGTTGCGGCGTGGTTGGCAGCATTTCGCGCAAGCGTTCTGCGGCACGGCGCATTTCGGCGGGTGTTTCCGCCATGCGCCCGCCAAGCAGCACGGCGGATTCGGGCAGGTTGGGCGTAATGATGGAGGCCACGGGGAAAAGCGCCTCGCGCAGGGCTTCGACGGCATCATGGTCGAGCAGGGAATTGCCGCTTTTGGCGACCATCACGGGGTCGAGGACGACGTTGGGCATTTGCCAATGGGAAAGGCGCTCGGCAACCGCCTCAACGGTTTCGGCAGTGCCGAGCATCCCGATTTTGCAGGCGTGGAGGGCAACGTCGGCAAACAGCGTGTCGATTTGCAGGCGCAGGAATTCGGCGGGCGGCGCGTGGATGCCCGTCACTGCCGTTGTGCTCTGGGCAGTCAGCGCGGCGACGATGCCGCACCCGTAAGCGCCGAGCGCGGAAAAGGTTTTGATGTCGGCGAAAACGCCCGCGCCGCCGGAAGGGTCGATACCGGCGATGGAGACGACATTGGGCGGGGCGGGCGAGCCGCTGCGGGAAGAAGAGGATGGTTCTGTCACGGTTACGTTTCCCTACGCCGGTATGAGCCGGGTCAGGTTCCAAGGGACTATCTCAGCCCGCGCTTGTTGGGCGCGGACACCCCTAACGACCTTGCGACGATACTGGATGGCGAGAGCATCCGCAAGCGTCGGATATTGCCTTGCAGCAAAAAGCAGGCTTGCCCTATCATCCGCTCTTTATAAGCCGTCCAGTTTTTATTTTGATTACTCGCATATTTGGCTCCGTTTGCCTCTTTCCCATCAAAAGGATGGATGTGATGACTGTTCGGGAAGTTCCGTGATGGCTGAAATGTTCAGAGGGCCGAATGTCGGCGTATTGAGCGGTCAATTCCCGTGCAGCCTGTGGCCGGAAGTGGGGCAGTCTATCCGTGAGCGCGTATTCCGCATTGCCCGCCGCCTGCCCCTTTCCGTTGTTTCGCCGACGCCTTGGGTTCCGTTTGAGGATTGGTTTCGGGAGAACCTGAACCCGGCTTTTCGCCCAAGCATGCCGGAATACGAAGAGCAGCAAGGCATTCCGGTGTGGTTTCCCCGTTTCATGACCATGCCGGGATTGGATGCGCTGCGCTTGCTGGATGGGTGGGCAATGGCCAGAGGGGCGCATTCCCGCTTCAAGGCGTTGTGCAACGCGGGGCGGCTCGATTTAATCGACGCGCACGGCGCTTACCCGGAAGGCTACGCGGGCGTCCTGCTGGGGCGCGAGTTTGGCGTGCCTGTCACGATTACCCTGCACGGCAGCGAACTGGTCTCTGCGCGGGATTCCCGTCGGGTCAGGAAAATGCGGGAAGCGTTCGGCGCGGCGGCGCGGATATTCGCCGTCAGCGAATCCCTGCGGCAGTTTGCCCTCGAACTGGGCGCACCGGAAAATCGGCTTGAAGTCGTTAGCAATGGTGTCGATGCCGAGAGTTTCAGCCCGCGTGACCGCAACGCGGCGCGGGCGGCGCTGGGGCTTCCCGCTGCCGCGCCAGTTTTGGTTTCCTTTAGTTCGGGCAGCGCGACCGGGGAAAAAAGTTACAACCGTCTGATTGAGGCGCTTCCGCAGCTTTCCAGCCGCTGGCCGGGGCTGATGTGCCTGTTTGTCGGCTTGGATGTTTCTTCAATGAACCGTCGCGCCGAACTGGAAGCCATGACCGAGCAAAAGGGGCTGAAAGAAACCGTCCGTTTTATCGACCCCTTGCCACCAAAAGAGATGCCGGACGTGCTATCGGCTGCGGACATCTTCGTGTTTGCCGCGCATCATGCCAATTCTGCCGCGCCCCTGCTCGAAGCGATGGCTTGCGGCTTGCCCGCCGTCGCTTTTGACGCGGGCATCAGCCGCGAAATCATCTGCCGACCGGAGCTAGGGGAACTGGTTCCCTATGGCGACCCAACCGCCCTAAAGACCGCTATTGACCTCGCGCTCTCAAAAACATGGAACCGCATGGCCATCCGTCGCCATGGCGAGTCTTGGCATTGGGACGGGCGCGTCAGCCGCCTGTGCCGAGCTTTCAGCGAAGCCGTGGCAGAGAGACGCGTAGGCGCGTAGTTTCATTCCCTGTACTTAAATCTGTTAAAAAAATTTGTATCATAAATTGAAAGCAATTTTTCAAATATTTCGTATTTTTTTAAAATCACTATAACATTCCGAATTTATATGCAGTTTGGCGTATCTTTATGAACCGTTATTCTATTACGACCATCCTGCTTTGATTTATACATTACTTTATCCGCTTTATCTATAAAATCTTCAAGTGTTTCATCCGTTCCGGGAATTTCTGTTACGCAACCAATACTTACCGTCATATGAAAATCAGGCTGTGATTCAATACAGATATTTTCTGTTTCAGACAAAATTCTGACCGCCATGCTTTTACACTCGTCTTCATTTACATTCGTAAGCACTACAAATTCCTCGCCGCCATAACGACAACATATATCAGAAGGACGAATACTCTTTTTAAGCATATCCGCAAAACGAACCAGCACTTCATCGCCAAACTTATGTCCATAATAATCGTTGATGCTCTTGAAAAAGTCAATATCAAGAAAAAGCAACGACAAACTATCATTTAACTTCTGGCATTTTTCAAATATATATTTCCCGGTAGCGAAAAAGTTATGACGGTTCATAACATCTGTCAATCTATCATAACATGCCATTTTCTCAACAATGTTGTCGGTTTTTTCTTTCATAAACAGCAAATATATAATGACGTTTGTTATCATCAGTAATATCAAAGAGCCAAACAAAAAAGTTTGATAATAATTACTTGTTTCAAGGCTAACTATTTTACCGACTATCCCTTCAATGGTTCTGGGAATTAATGAAATCAACAAGAAGATATAGATAAATCCTGCGGCCTTTTTGAATTTGCCTGTATGTTTTGAAGTTAGAAGTAAAATCGTGACTGGCAGAAAAAGAGTAAAAATAATTATAGAAGATATAGCTATACGCAAAGAAGCGTCATGATACAACATCTCCAACAGATTAAAAATGAACAGACTTAAACAGAGAATAACAGTTTCAACAATAAAAATTCTTTTGTTGTAATGGTCGGTAATTTTAAGCAGCATACTGGAATCCAAATAAAAACACAGGTACAGCAATGAGTTTCCAATATTTACTGAAAATATATTGGGAGAATAATCTCTGGAAAACAGACAAAAATAACCAAAGGCGCTTAGAAAACGTATTGTTACCATATTATAGATAAGAGAGTGATAATTAAATTTATATTTACTGGTTAACTCGTATAGATATATAATAATACCCAGTATAAAGTTTCCCCAGACAAGAATGCCAATTAAACTTTTTGAATCAAGGTTAATTAACTGTATTATTGGATAAGCAAGATTCATTGTAAGAATTTCCTTTTATTTTTTGAATGTTCCCTGCGCTGATATGCACATAGATTTAGGTCATTTTGCTGCTTTATTCAACGGTTTCTGAATGTACCGCAAATCCGTGCCGTTTCCCGGCGGATGCAGGGTGTAGCTGTGCAATGTGGCACAGCCCGCAAGTATAAGTACGCATGTCCTCATCCTCGCGTTCCCTCCGACGCTTCGTGCCGTTTCTCTCTGTGAGGGATGCCTCTAAAAAAACATCCCTCTCTCATTAAAAATGGCTTTCCGTCAGAATTTTTTGTGCGCACAGCACTCCTGCCCGCACGGCGGATTCCAGCGTGGCGGGGTATTCGCTTTTGATGTAGTCGCCCGCCAACCAGAGGCCGGGCAAAGGCGTGACAATGCCGGGACGCTCGACGCCGGGGCGGCAGGCAATGGTGGCGCGGCGCTCGGTGATGACGTGCGTCCATTGAGGCTGGGGCAAGCGGCGGCCAAGCGCCTGTTCGAGTTGGGCGAGGACGGCGGGGATGAGGGATTTGCGCTCTTTGGCGCTGTGGCGCGGTGCGCTGATGACCGTGGCAATCAGCCCTTCGGGATTGCCGCATTGCCCCCGGTCAAAAGCCCATTGCGCGGGGCCGGCGCTCAAGCCGAGCATCGGCGCGGGCAGGGTGATGTCTGAGCCGAAAGCCAGATAGATTGTCGTAATCGGCTCGGCGGGCAGGGCGGCAAGCTGGGCGGCGAGCGGGGCGCAAGCTCCGGTGGAGGCGAGCAGGGCGGCTGCGTGGTGTGGCGCGGTGGCGATGACGACGTGCTGCCAGAGGCGATGCCCCGGTGCGCCCGCAAGGAGAAATCCGCCGTTTTCCGGCGTAATCGTGGCAATGGGGTTGCTGGTGAGAAGGTTTCCGTTTCGGGTGGCGAGGTATCTTGCCGCCGGTACGGGAAAGAGTTCGGTGAGATTGACGCGGGGAAGCATGAATTCGCTGGCGCTGGCCGAGGGGGCCGCCAGCGTGTCGCGCAAAATATTGGCAAAAATCTGGGCCGAAGCCTCATGGGCGTGCGTGTTGAGCGCGGCGAGGCAGAGCGGCTCCCAGAGCAGGTTGCGTAGCCGGAACGGTTGGCGGGCATCGGTGAGCAGTTCCGTGACGGACATTTCCGCAGGCAGCCGGAAATCTCTGCGCTTGAGATAGCGCAGCATCGCGGCTATGGCAAACCGTTCGCGCCAGCTTAAGCCTTCCGCGCAAAGCAGCCCTATCAATAAGTGCAGAGGGGCGGGCAGGGCGGCGGCGCGCAGGCAGATATGCCCCGGAATGGAGAGCGTGAGCGGCAGATGCCTGATTTGGCGCGGCGAGACGCCGGTCAGCCGCATGAGGCGGGTGAGTTCGGTATAGGCGCCAATCAGAAGATGCTGGCCGTTATCGACTGCCCATCCGTCCTTTCGGACAATCCGCGCCCGCCCGCCCAGTATTCGGGAGCGTTCAAATACGGTGACTTCCACGTCATGGCGGGCAAGCTCCACCGCACAGGCCAGCCCCGCGTAACCTGCGCCGATGATGGCGACCGCCGTCACGGTTTTATCCTTTCCGCTCTTTTAGCCAAGTCAGCCCCGCCAGCCAGAGCTTGCGCAATGGGGTGAGCGAGACGCGGCGGTCGAGCACGCGGAAATCGGTTTTGGCGATTTTTCGCAGCAAGTCGCGGTAAATGGCAGCCATGATGAGGCCGGGAAGCTGGTTTTTGCGGTCGGCAGCGGGCAATTTGGCGAGTGCCTGTTCATAGAACATCTGGGCGCGCTCGGCCTGAAATGCCATCAGTTTCAGGAAGCTGTCGCTCGCGCGGGCGGCAAGGATGTCGGCTTCGGACACGTTGAAGCGCCGCAGGTCGTCGAGAGGCAGATAAATGCGGCCACGGCGGGCATCTTCGCCAACATCGCGGATGATGTTGGTCAACTGAAGGGCAATGCCGAGGTCATGTGCGTAGCCAAGTGTGCGGGTATCGCTAGCGCCAAAAATGGCGGCGGAGAGCAGCCCCACGGCGCTTGCGACGTGGTAGCAATAATTTTGCAAGGCATTGAAATCGGCATAGCGCCTGTTTTGCAAGTCCATTGCCATGCCGTCGATGACCTCGAGCAGGCGCTCGCGTGAAAGCCCAAAAGGGGCGTGGATTTCCTGCAAGGCGAATCCGACGGGGTGGGTCGGCGTTCCGTCGAAAACGCGGGCAATTTCCTGCCGCCACCAGTCGAGCCTTGCGTGGGCGGGAACGGGGTCGCGGCACTCGTCGACGATATCGTCGACTTCGCGGCAAAAAGCGTACAGCGCGATGATGGCTTGCCGCTGCGCCGGAGCGAGGAACATGAAGCTGTAATAGAAGCTCGACCCGCTGGCGGCAGCTTTGTCTTGACAGTATTGATGCGGCGTCATTCGCTCGGGCGCGGGTAATTCAGGGCGCGGCAGACGACGGACAGTTTGCCGCCGAGGCCAATCTGCGGGCGCTGCGCGAAAACGTCGTAGCCGACCGCTTCGATGCGGTCGAGGATGTATAGGCCGCCCGCCACGATTAGGCGCAATTCCCAGCCGATGCGCCCGCGCAGCCGACGGGCGAGCGGCGCGCCCGTATTCAGGATGCTTCGGGTACGCGCTACTTCAAAAGCCAGCAGGGCTTGCCAACGCTCATCGCAGCGGGATGCGGCGACATCTTCTTCCGTTACTTTGAAATTAGCCAAATCCTGCGCGGGCAGGTAGATGCGGCCTTTTTTCCAGTCTTTCGCAACATCTTGCCAGAAGTTGACGAGTTGCAGCCCTGTGCAGATGCAATCGGAAAGCGGGTAGTTGTCGACCGAGTCCGCGTTGTAGAGCACAAGCAGCAAGCGCCCGATGGGATTGGCGGAACGTCGGCAGTAATCGGCCAAGTCGTTGAAATCCTCGTAGCGTTTTTTTTCGATGTCCTGCTGGAAAGCGTCGAGCAGGTCGTAAAAAGGCTTCAGGGGAAAATGGTTGCCGAGGATGGTTCGGGCGAGGCGGGCAAAAAGCGGGGGCAGCCCGCATGTTCCGGCAAGCCCTCCTTTTTCGATGGCATCGAGCGCGTCGCGGTAAGCGGACAGTTGTTTGAGACGCTCTTCGGGCGGAGCCTCGCCCTCATCGGCGATGTCGTCGGCGCTGCGGGCGAATTCATAGATTGCCCCAACTGGCTCGCGCAGGCGGGCGGGCAGGAGCAGGGAAGCGACGGGGAAATTTTCGTAGTGATTGATGGACATGGCTCAAACGGGGCGCATCCAGATGAAAGTGCGGGGACAACGCGCAGTATAACGAATCATCCGGCATTAGACGTTCCATCTGGAAAAACACGGCTCCCGGCATTGGTGGAAAGCGTCCAAACGGATAGAATCCGAAAACTTTGCCCCGGTGGTGAAATTGGTAGACACGCCAGACTTAGGATCTGGTGCTGCAAAGCGTGTAGGTTCGAGTCCTATCCGGGGCACCAGGCTGATTGGCTCAGGCGCGATAGCCAGCGATTTCCTGAGCGTCGAGTTCCCTGCACGGAACAAGTCGGTACTGCCGCTCTTCGACCACCTTGATCCCGTCATTTTCAACTTTTAACAGGAACAAGGCGATTTGGTCGCTGCTGACAAATTGCGCCGAAATCGCAAGGCAGCGAAGCGAAGGGTATTTTTGGGCGCACCAAGCCATATCCTGCGCGGCCTGCACGGACGAAATCTGATCGCGCCCGCTCTTGGCCTGTACAGGAATAACATAATGACACCCATATTTGTCGAGGCCCACATACAGTTCATCGATCTCGATTTGCCCGATGCCTTTGGCGCTTGTGCGCAGATGGTTCTGCAAGGAAAAAGTCGTCAGGCCGAGGAAAATATCGATGAGGCGGTTGTACCGCACCTTGGCTAAAAGAGCTTGTTCATCGTCGAGCGCATAGGCACTGATAATTTCGGGCGTGTTGTCGGGAATACGGATGACCGCAAGATTGGGGTTGGGGACAATTCTGTTAATTGCTACTAGGCGGAAGCGGTATTTGGCTCGCCCGATCAGTTCAATGACCCATTCGCGTCCCTTTGGCTGCGTTGCCAGCACGTTAGTGGGCATAGGCGTGCGGAAACGGATCGAGTAGATCACATCGCCAAGATTGTCGGGTAAAGCAATGCCGAGCTTTTGGGCTGCTTCCTTGAGCGCCTTGCGCTCAAACGGAATTTCAAGCATTCCTTTGGAGTAATGGTCGAAAAAAATTTTCTCAATCAATTGATGATAGCGGCTCGGTGCCTTGGCTATATCGATCATGCTGCGGCCTCATGTTTTTCTTGGAAAGCATGGGCAGAGCGACCCGTCTGACGGCTGCGCCGTGCAATGGCTTTATTGGGAACACCAAACATTGCTGCTGCATCCGTCATAGAGATTTCAAGCAGGCGCGGATTGCCAAGCGCCAGTGTCTTAGGGGGTTTTTCAGGTTGTTTGCGCAAGGTTTTCATGATTTGTCCGCCAACGGCACGAGCCAGCAGTGGCGGAACGCTGTTTCCAATTTGCCTGAATCCATGCCATTTGGTTGCATGAAAACGAAACCAGTCCGGGTAGGAATGCAGACGTGCGGCTTCTCGAACAGTAATCACACGAGGAATCACAGGATGGATGGGGCGTGGCGAAGTGAATGCGCCTCGGTCGCTCGCAGTACCCGCGCGCAGCGTGTTGCAGATGCCGTCCAGAGCTAGTTTCTTGAATCGGCTGATGGATTCCACATCATTCGGAGCCGTAGCGGCAAACCGTTGGCGCGACAACGCGGTGTGATGGGTTAACAAGGAGGAAGTCAGCAAGGAAGGGTCAAACTGCCGCCGATAGGCAAAATCGTTTGGGTCGTCTGCGATGCCGCGCAGATAAGCCGCATAAGGAGATGGCTTTCCGTAGTCCGCTTTAGTCCAGTCCTGTTTCCACAAATCGGGGAAACTTTCTGCATCAGGAATATCGCCGATAGCGTCGCCAACGGTCGCGTACCCGAAGGGTTCCGGGTAGGTCGGAAGGGCGAGTCCTCTGCGGGAACCCATGAGGATGAGACGTCGACGATCCTGCGGCACGCCATAGTCTGCGGCGTTCAGCACCTTGTAATCTGCCGCAATGTTGTAGCCGCCGTTTTGGAAGGCTTCGATGAGTTCCTGCAAAAACTGGCGATGCTTGCCAAGGGTGAGACCTTTGACATTCTCGAACACGAAATGCTTGGGCATAAGCTCCAGCACGACACGCACGAAGTGATGGACGAGCAGGTTGCGCGAATCGTCAAGGGCGCGTTTGCCAATCATCGAAAACCCTTGACACGGCGGGCCGCCGACCACAACGTCAATATCGCGTCGGCCAATCCCGGATGCACGGCGCAATTCGTCTCCTGTGACATCGGCAACGCTCTTGCAGACAATGGCGCAGTCTGGAAAGTTGAATTGGTGCGTCGCGCAATGAATCGGGTCGATGTCGGCGGCGGCAACAATATCGAATCCGGCCTGTTCAAAACCAAGGCCAAGCCCTCCTGCTCCAGCAAATAGATCAATCCCGATTGGGCGAGCCATGAATGGAATGCCTTTCGTTTTTCGTGCCGCTACGCATTTCTGACCGCAAACTGTCATCCAGTTGCGCGAGGCGCTCGGGCGTGCCGACATCGACCCAGCGACCTTGGTAGTGTTCGCCGCTGATGCGGTTCGTGCCCATCGCGGCGCGGAGCACGGGGGCCAGGCGGGCGGGCTTGCCCGCTTCGAGCGGGGCGAAAAGGGCAGGATGGTAGGCGGCGATGCCTGAAAAGGTGAGGCGCGAATCGCCTTCCGCATGTACGCGCGCGCCGTCGAGCGCGAAGTCGCCGGAGGGGTTGTGCTCGGGGTTGTCGATCAGAAGAAGGTGGGCAATATCCCCGTCCGGGGAAAGGCGCTTGGCGATTCTGGCAAGGGTCGCGAAATCCGCTTCGCAAAAAATGTCGCTATTCACGACGATGAAGGGATTTTCTCCAAGAAATTGCATGGCTTGGCGGATGCCGCCCGCCGTTTCCAGCGCGCCCGGCGGTTCAGGAGACCAGCGGATGTTCACGCCAAGGGCGCTTCCGTCGCCAAGCGCCGCTTCGAGCATGTGGCCGAGATGGGCGTGGTTGATGACGAGTTCGGTAATGCCCGCTGCGGCAAGGCGTTTGATGTGCCGGACAATCAGGGGTTTGCCGCCGACGGCAAGCAGCGGCTTGGGGCAATGGTCGGTCAGCGGGCGCATCCGCTCGCCCCGGCCTGCGGCAAGAATCATCGCTTTCATTGTCATACGAATTGCGCCACCAGCCAGAAAAGGGTTGCGGAAAGCAGCATCGACGCGGGAAAAGTCAGCACCCAGGCGATGAGGATGGTGCGGATGGTTCCGCCGTGCAGGCCGCTGCGGTTGGCCACCATCGTGCCCGCGACGCCGGAGGAAAGGACGTGTGTGGTCGATACTGGCAAACTGTAGAGGTTGGCGACGCCAATGGACAGGGCAGCGGTAATCTGGGCGCTCATGCCTTGCGCGTAGGTCATGCCCTGCTTGCCGATGCGCTCGCCGACGGTGATGACAACGCGCTTCCAGCCCACGACCGTGCCTAGCCCGAGCGCCAGCGCCACGGAGATGATGACCCAGATCGGCGCGTATTCGGTGGCGGCGGTCAAATCTTTGCGCAGCCGATCGAGGTCGGCTTTTTCTCTGGCTTCGATTCCGTCGAGCTTGCCAATCTGCCGCGCCATGTCGTCGAGGCAGAGCAGCTCGCGGCGAACCTGCACGCGACGGTTGGGTGCCAAATCGCTGAGGTCTTTGATGTCGCTCAGGTTTTCCAGCAGGCTTTGGATAGTTTCTTTGGTGTGCGTGATTTCGCAGCGGTAACGCTGCGGTGTGGAAGAAGAAGATTCCCGGAGGATGGGCGGGCTGACTTTGGCGGGGGCATCGCCCAAGCGGTCTTGATGGCGCTGGTAGAACCGCTGCATGTGCATGGCGGCTTCCCGCGTGCGCTCAATCTGGTAGGGGCTTGCGTCCATGTTGACGACGTATTGCGCGGGCACGAAGCCGATGAGCACCAGCATGATAAGGCCGATGCCTTTCTGCCCGTCGTTGGAGCCGTGCACGAAACTGACCGCTATGGCGGAGAGCACGAGCACGAGACGGTTCCAGAAAGGGGGTTTCCTGATTTTTGCGCTGTCGCTGCGGGGTTCCAGCGGGACGTGCATTTTTGCGACGGGCCGCCAGCGTTTGAGGCACAGCAGAATCAGCCCGGCGATGAAGAATCCCGCCATCGGCGAGAAGAGCAGCGACACGATGATGTCGATGGCCTTTTGCCAGTTGATGCCTTCCGCGACGGAAAGTTTGTTGAGCACGGCATTGGCCATGCCTACGCCCAGAATGGAGCCGATGAGCGTGTGGGAACTGGAGGCGGGAATGCCGAAATACCACGTGCCAAAATTCCAAGCGATGGCGGCTGCCAGAAGCGAAAACACCATCGCCATCCCGCGCCCGGTGTCGACGTTGATGAGCAGTTCGACGGGCAGCAGGTGCACAATGGCATAGGCCACGCCCACGCCGCCGAGCAACACGCCGAAAAAGTTGAATACGCCCGAGAGCATCACGGCGCGGTAGGGCGTCATGGCGCGGGTGTAGATGACCGTGGCCACGGCGTTGGCCGTGTCGTGGAAACCGTTGATGAATTCAAAAGCAAGGACAAAAAGAAGCGCCAGCAGAAGGCTTGCGCCAACCCAAAGACTTGGTATGCCGAGTGATTCGAGCATGATGATGTGTTATTAAGTTGCCATTCAGAAAGAAAAAAAGTGTTCGGTTGGAACGGGGTCGAGCTTATCGAGCAGCCTGAGCAGCGGATGGAGTTCGCCATATCGCTGGCATGCTTTGCGCAGATAGCGCATCAGCAGGGGCAGGCTGGAAAGATAGCCGTCCTTGCCGTCCCGGTGGCAGAGCCGGGCGAAGATGCCGACGACTTTGATATGGCGCTGCACGCCCATCCATTCGTAATCACGGTAAAAATCGGCAAAATCGTCTCGCACGGGGAGGCTCGCCTTGCGCGCCATTTCCCAGTAACGCGCCAGCATGTCGAGCGTAAATTCTTCGTCCAGTTCGATGTAGGCATCTTTGAAAAGCGAAACCAGATCATAGGTCATCGGCCCGTAGACCGCGTCCTGAAAGTCGATGATGCCCGGATTTTCGCCTTGGCCTTCCGGGACGAGCATCAGGTTGCGGGAGTGGTAGTCCCGATGGACGAATACTTTGGGTTCGGCAAGATTTGTGGCGATGATTTTGTCAAAGACCGCCAGCAGCGCGTTTTTGTCGTCATCGCCCAGCGTGATGCCTTTGTGGCGGGCAATGTACCAGTCCGGGAACAGCATCAGTTCGCGCCGCAGCAGTTCGTCGGAATAGTCCGGCAGCGCATTCGGGCGGCTTGCGCCCTGTATGGCGATGAGCGCACCAATAGCGTCGGCATATAGATGCGCGCGTTCCTGCGGCGCGCAGTCGGGCGCGTTGAGCCGTTCGAGGTAGGTTTTGTTGCCGAGGTCGGACATGAGCAAAAAACCTTGCTCCGGGTTTTCCGCCAGAATTTTAGGCACATGGACGCCCGTTGACGCGAACAGGCGGGCGATGGCAAGCCACGGGCGGCAATCTTCATGTTCGGGCGGGGCATCCATGACGATCAGGCTGGCGCGTCCTTCCACGAGGGGGGATGAATGGCCGCTGTCGGGGAAGGTGAGCCGGAAATACCGGCGAAAGCTGGCATCCGCCGAGGCTGGGGCAAGACTGAAAGGAACGCCCGGAAGCGTTTGCCCCAGCCATTGTCCGAGTTGGTCGGTTCTGGACAAAATGGGTACTCCGTGAAGGTTGTTCGTGTAGAATTCGGCGATTCTATCAGGCAGCCGACTACGGCTTCAGAAATTTGTTTTGACGGGGATTGCTTTGCGGCTCAAGGGTCTGAAAACACGCATCCGGCTTATTCCGCTGTTGTTATGGTGCATGTCGGGCGCATTGCTTGCAGATTCGGCGAAAGATGCCCTTCCGGTCGAGGCGTCCGTCCCTCCGTCAAAACCGCCGCAAGCGGATGCTCGCCAGAATGGTACGGATGGGGCAGCGCCCGCCAATGCCAACGCTCCCAAATCCGAATCGGTAAAATCCGAGCCGCCGAAGCCAGATGCCCCGGCATCGCAAAAAAGTGGCGAAACTCATATTTCGGCGGTGCGCGTCTACGGCACGCAGTCAATCGACACGGTGGCCGAAGGCGAGGTCGAGTTGCAGCGCGACGCGCTGACGTTAACTGCCGACAGGCTGATTTACCGCGAACTCTCCGATGAAGTGCGAGCCGAGGGCAATGTCTGTCTGAGGCAAAACGACGGCAGTTCCGAAATGTCGGGAACCTCGGCCTCGCTGGTTGTGGGAACCCGTACCGGTGAATTTGTTGAACCCATCTATTCGATGACCGGCATCCAAAAAACACACGAGGAAGGCGAACTGCCGAAAGCCATTTCGGGCGGCGGCCATGCGGATTCCTTGCGGCTCGAAGGCGAAAACCACTATCGCGGCACGAACGCGACGTGGTCGACCTGCAAAGGCCCTCATCCCGATTGGTATATCAAGGCCAGAGACCTCGAACTCGATTACGACCGCGAAATTGGCACGGTGCGCGACGGCAGCTTGGTATTCAAGGACACGACGATTTTCTGGCTTCCTTGGGCAGAATTTCCGCTTGCCGGACAGCGGTATTCGGGGCTGCTGCCCCCCACAATGGAATCATCGACCAAAACAGGTTTCGGCTTTGCCGTGCCTTATTACTGGAACATCGCGCCCAATTACGACCTCACGCTGACCCCGCGCTACATGAGCCGCCGGGGGGTGCAGATCGGCGCCGAGGCGCGTTACCTGGGCGCGACCTATGAGGGGATGGCCAGAACCGAATACATGCCGCGTGACAGCATCACCGGAGAGAGCCGTTCGCTTGGCTCCTTACAGCACCGGCAATGGCTAACACCTAGTCTGTACGGTTCGGTCGATTTCAACAGTGTCTCGGATGACCAGTATTTCGAGGATCTCAGCACCCGGGTTTCGATGTCGTCCAATGTCAATCTCTTGCGCGAAGGGCGTTTGATGTATGCCGGGAGCGATTGGTGGAGTCTTTCGGCGCTGGCGCAAAGCTACCAGACGCTTTCTCCCGATCCGAACTATCCAATCAGCACGCCTTACCGCCGCTTGCCGCAAATCATGCTCAACGCGAACCGCCCCGGCGAGTTCAGCAAATTTCTGGGGACTTCCGGGCTTGACCTTGGCTGGAAAAGCGAGTTCGTGCGCTTTGCCCACCCGGACGAGAACCTTCCCGACGCATCGCGGATGACGGCCTATCCGCAAATTTCGCTGCCCCTGCAATGGTCTGGCTTCTACATTACCCCGAAAGTGGGCGTCCATTACACTCGCTACGATATTGACCGGGATCGGCTTTTGCCGGGCATGCGCGACACGATTACCCGTTCCGTGCCGATTTTCTCGATTGATTCGGGGCTGACTTTCGAGCGCGATACCAAAATATTCGGGCACGATTATGCCCAGACCCTTGAACCGAGGCTCTATTACCTCAACGCCGGGTATCGGCGGCAAGATGACATTCCGCTGTTCGATACCAGCCGGTTCGATTTTGGTTTTGCGCAGATTTTCAGCGAGAACCTCTATACAGGCGGCGACCGCATCGCGGATGCCAACCAGTTGACCGCCGCCGTCACGTCGCGCCTGATCGACCCCGCGACGGGCGTTGAAAGCATGCGGGTGATTTTGGGGCAGCGTTATTACTTCCAAGATCAGCGCGTGACCCTCAACTACATGGACGAGCAGGGCAATCTGCAAAACGTCGAGACGCCGCGCACCAGCAAACGCGCCGACGTGCTGGCCGGGTTCAGCACGCGGGTGGGGCGGTACGCCACGTTCGAGTCCCTGTGGCAATACAACCCGCGAGACAGCCAGACCGAGCGTTATACCGCGCATTTGCGCTACAACCCTGGACATGCGCGTTCCCTCAACCTTGGCTACCGTTACGCGAACGGAATTCTTCGTGACATAGATGTTTCCGGGCAATGGCCTTTGTGGGGCAGGTGGTACGGCGTCACCCGGCTGACCTATTCGCTGGAAGATTCCAAGATGACGGAAACCATCGCCGGACTCGAATACAATGGGGGCTGCTGGGTGCTGCGCATGGGCGCGCACCGCTACACGGTTCGCATGGATGAGTCCAACAGCGCCTATTTCCTGCAACTCGAACTCAACGATTTCACCAGCATCGGCCCCGGCGGGAACGTGGTGAGGCTCATCTCGCGCAGCGTGCCCGGCTATGGCCGTATCAACGAGCCAAGCGGCGGCCTTTGAAACCCAGATGCCGGTTGCTTGGCGGGTCTCGATATTCCAAAACCAAAAGCTCTTCCCCGATGGACATGAACAGATTCTTCTCTAAGGCATTTTTCAGCGCCGCCTTGGCGTGCTCCGCGCTGGCGCAGGCCAACGTCACCGAAGTCGACCGCATCGTCGCCATTGTCAACTCCGAGGCCATCACTTCGTCGCAATTGCGCGACCGCGTCATCCGTGTCCAGCAGAACCTGCAAAAACAGGGGCAGATGGTGCAGATGCCGTCTCTGGAGGTGCTGGAACGGCAAGTCCTCGAACAGCTTGTCATCGAGCAGGTGCAATTGCAGCAAGCGCGTGAGAACGCGATCAGGGTCGACGATGCCATGCTCGACCGCGCAATCAACATCATCGCCGGGAACAACAAGTTCACGCTCGACCAGTTGCGCGCCGCCGTCACGCGCGACGGCACCTCGTGGGAAAGATACCGCGAGGAAGTACGCAAAGACCTGATGGTCAACCGCCTGCGTGAAATCGAGGTGGACAACAAGGTGGCCGTCAGCGACGCGGAAGTCGCCAATTTCATCAAAAACCACCCCGAAGCCCTTTCAAACATGGAATATCGCGTGGCTCACATCCTGCTGCGCATCCCAGAAAAACTCGATGAGCAAAAGGTCAAGGCGCTTCAGTCCCGTGCGGAAAGAATCTTGTCGCGCCTGCGGGACGGCGAGGAATTCACGAAAGTTGCCGCTGACAGTTCGGATGCGCCCGACAAGGCTCAAGGCGGGGATTTGGGCTGGCTCGAACGCGCCCGCTTGCCGGGATTTTATGCAGATGTCGTCGGCAATCTCCCGGTCGGAGAGGTCACGCCGCCCCTGCGCAGCGCCGGTGGGGTGCACATCATCAAGCTGCTGGAGAAACGGGAAGGAAAGAGCATTGCCGCGCAAGCGGTTGAACAGACCCACGCCCGCCATATCTTGCTCAAAACTTCCACGATTCTTTCCGATGCCGAAGCCCAGGCAAGGCTTCGCGCCCTGCGCGAGCGCATCGTCAATGGCGCTGATTTTTCCGAACTGGCCAAAGCGAGTTCGGTTGATGCTTCCGCCGCTCGCGGCGGCGATATTGGCTGGGTGAATCCGGGCGATACCGTGCCGGAATTTGAAAAAGTGATGAACGCGCTCGCGCCGAACCAGATCAGCGACCCCGTGCAGACGCCGTTCGGCTGGCATCTCATCCAGGTGCTTGAGCGCAGGAAGCAGGATATGGGCGAGGAGTTGCGGCGCAACGCCGCCCGCAACATCCTGCGGCAGCGCAAGGCTGAGGATGCCCATGACGAATGGCTGCGCCAGTTGCGCGACAGCGCCTATGTGGAATACAAGTTGGAAAACGCCGATGAATAGCGCCAAAAAAACCTCCTTGCCTGTCCTGGCGGTCACGAGCGGGGATCCTTCCGGTGTTGGGCCTGAACTGTGCGTGAGGCTGGCCGAACGAAAATGGCCCGCGCATTTGGTGGTGATCGGCGACGCCGAACTGATTGAGGAGCGCATGGAACGCGCTGGACGCGCGATGGTGGTACGTCCTTGGCAGCCGGGCATGAAGCCCGAGGCGGGGGTGTTCGACGTGCTCCATTGCCCGCTTGCCTGTCCGGCGCTTGTCGGCAAGCCCAGCCCGAAGAATGCCGCCTATGTGTTGAGCCTTCTGGATCACGCGCTGGAAGGCTGTATGCGGGGTACGTTCGGCGGCATGGTGACAGCGCCGGTGCATAAGGGCGTGATTTGCGACGCGGGCGTGCGCTTTTCTGGCCATACGGAATACCTTGCCGAAAAAACGGCTGCACCGGAAGTTGTGATGATGCTGGTTGGCGGCGGGATGCGCGTGGCGCTGGCTACGACGCATCTGCCCTTGGCCGAAGTCCCGAAGGCGCTGACCCAGAAGCGGCTCGACCGCACGCTCGAAATCCTCTATCACGATTTGGAAAACAGCTTTGGCCTGTCCCGCCCGCGCATCCTTGTAGCGGGTCTCAATCCCCACGCGGGGGAGGGCGGCCATATCGGGCGTGAGGAAATCGATACCATCATCCCGGCGCTTGAACGCCTTCGCGCAAAAGGCATGAACCTCATCGGGCCTTTGCCCGCCGATACGCTGTTTACGCCGCCCAAACTGCGCGAAGCCGACGCGGTGCTGGCGATGTACCACGACCAGGGCTTGCCGGTGCTCAAGCACGCCAGCTTTGGCAGCGGGGTGAACGTCACGCTGGGGCTGCCCATCATCCGTACATCGGTCGATCACGGCACGGCGCTTGATTTAGCCGGTTCCGGGAAAGCCTCTCCCGGCAGCCTGTTCGCGGCGGTCGAGCTGGCAATCGACATGGCAAAGGTCAGGCAGCGGCGGGCATGAGCCGCGATGCGCGCACGGGCGGACATATCGCCCGCCGCCGCTTTGGGCAGAACTTTCTGACCGCTTCCGGTGTTGTTGACCGCATCATTGCGGTTGTCCGTCCCCGCTCTGGCGAGAACATGGTCGAAATCGGGCCGGGGCTGGGTGCGCTGACGCAGCCTTTGATTGAGCGCCTCGGCCATTTGCATGTCATCGAAATCGACCGTGACCTCATCGTTCGGCTGCGGGAACGTTACGCTCTAGACCGTTTGGCGATTCACGAGGGCGACGCGCTGGCATTTGATTTCGACGCGCTGTGCGCGGAAGGAAAACCTGCGTTGCGCGTCGTGGGCAATCTGCCCTACAACATCTCGACCCCGCTGCTTTTCCATTTGGGCCGTTTCGCCTCCCGACTTGCCGACTGCCATTTCATGCTGCAAAAAGAAGTCGTGATGCGCATGGTGGCCGCGCCGGGCACGGCGGAATACGGTCGTCTGTCGGTCATGCTGCAATACCTTTTCCAGATGGAGCGTCTTTTCGACGTTCCGCCCGGCGCGTTCCGCCCCGCGCCCAAGGTGACATCGAGCATCGTTCGGATGGTTCCGTTGCCCGCCGGAACCCATGTTGCGCGGGACGAGGCGCTGTTTGCCCGTATCGTGGCTGCCGCTTTTTCGCAGCGCCGCAAAACGCTGAGGAATACTTTGCGGGATTTTCTGGATGAAACCGCCCTCAAGTCGCTCGGTTTCGATCCGGGGCTGCGCGGCGAGCGGCTCTCTGTGGCCGACTTCGTGGCAATCTCGAATAGCTGCCAATGAACGCCAAGCCTTCCGTTCCGCTCAACGCCGCGCATTCCCCGCTGGGCAAGCCGACTGTCTATCGGGATACCTATGCGCCCGAGTTGCTGTTCCCCATTGCCCGCCAAGGCAAGCGCAGCGAAATCGGCATTTGCGGCGACGCACTGCCTTTTGTCGGGCATGACCTCTGGAATGCCTATGAGCTTTCTTGGCTCGATTTGCGCGGCAAGCCAGTTGTGGCGCTGGCGCGTTTCTGCGTACCCGCGTCAAGCCCTAACTTGATTGAATCCAAATCGCTCAAGCTCTATCTGAACAGCTTCAATCAGGAACGCATGGCCGATTCCGGCGCTGTGCGCGGGCGCATCGAAAATGATTTGTCCGCTGTGGCTGGTGAAGCCGTGACGGCGGAAATTCTGCCGCTCTCTACGCGCCCGGAACGACGTTTTTCCGAGCCCGGAGGTTTTTGCCTCGATGGGCTGGACATTGATATGGACGCTTATCGGCTTTGCCCCGATTTTTTGCGGGCGGGCGGCGAGCGGGTGACGGAGACGCTTTATTCACATCTTCTGAAATCCAATTGCCCGGTCACGGGGCAGCCAGACTGGGGGATGCTGGCGGTGCGCTATACGGGCGCGGCCATCGACCGTGCCGGGCTGCTGCGCTATATCGTGTCCTTCCGCCAGCACGACGAATTCCACGAACAATGCGTCGAGCGGGCGTTCTGCGACATCTTGGCGCGCTGCAAGCCAGTTGCTTTAGCTGTTTTGGCGCGTTACACGCGGCGCGGCGGACTGGACATCAATCCGTTTCGGGCAACTTTTGCGGGAGAGGGGATAGGGGAGGAGGAAGGCTTGCTGAACGAGATACGCCAATGACACGGAGCCGAGCGCCGCGCTTCATTGCTTTATGTCCGCCAACAGTTGCGCCAGTTCCACCGCCGAGCGCACTCCCATCTTGCTGAAAATACGTGAACGGTGCGCTTCGACGGTGCGCATCGAGATGGCCAGCGTGCTGGCAATGGTTTTGTTGTAGTGGCCATCGAGAACCAAATTCAAGATACTGAGTTCGCGGGAGGTCAGGGAAGACATGCGTTCCGCGATGACCTCGCGGCTGGTGCATAACCGCCGCCGTTCATCGCACAGGTCAAAGGCTAACTGTACGCGCTCGACGAGGATGTTGTGGTTGAACGGTTTTTCCACAAAATCGAAAGCCCCTTTCTTGAGGGCTTCCACCGCCATTGGGATGTCCCCATGCCCGGTGATGAAGATGACCGGCAGCGGGCAGTGGTTTTCGATCAGGGAATCAAAACATTCCAAGCCGCTCATTCCGGCGAGGCGGATGTCCAGCACGACGCAGCCAGACCAGTCCGGTTGCCAGGCATCCAGGAAATCCTCGGCCTTTGCCCATGTTTTGCAGTCAACTTTGCGTGTCCGAAACTGCCACGCGAGGGCATCGCATATGGCTTCATCGTCATCGATGATATGGGCGTAATTCTTGTTGAACGGGCTTGTCATTGAGTTCGTTTCAATCATCTTTTACTCTGAATGGAACGGAATGGCATGTAGGTTCAGCGTGAAGACGGTTCCCCCGGACGGGTTGGGCGCAAACGCGAGCTGACCGTGGTGCAGTTCGATAAGCGAGCGGCAGATGTTCAGCCCCATGCCCATGCCTTTCTTCTTTGTCGTGAAAAAAGGCTCGAACAGATGGGGGGTGATTTCTGGCGGAATGCCGCAGCCTTGGTCGGCGATGGACAGGAAAACATTGCTGTTGTATCGATAAGAGGAAATGTTGATGAGCCGATTTTCGGGCGGGGTATCGATCATGGCATCAATACCATTATGAATCAGGTTGATGATGATCTGCTCAATCATCTGGGCATCGGCTCTGACCAGAGGCAGGTTTCGCTGAAGCTCGCAAACGATGCGTGATTTCTGTTTGAGGGCGCTGGTCTCTGTCAGGGCGATGGCTTCGCGGACGATGAAATTGAGGTCACAGGGAGTGAAGTTGGGTTCGGCCCGGCGCACAAACGAATGGATGCGCCCGATGATGCCCGAGGCGCGCCGCGCCTGCTTGGCGATTTTGTGGTGCACTTCCTTCAACTCGCCGAGGTCGACGCGGTTTGAGTCGAGTTGGTTCAGGCAGCCGGAGACATAGCTGGAAATTGCGGCTAAGGGCTGGTTGAGTTCGTGCGCCATCGTGGAGGCCATCTCCCCCATCGTGACGAGCCGGGATGTGGTTTGCAAACGCTCATATTGGCGCTGGTTTTGCTCCCGAAGGCGTTTTTGCTCGGTAATGTCGATGACCGCGCCCAGCCAGCCGATCTGCTGGCCGAAAATGTCGATAAATGGGCTTTCGATGACGAGCGCGTCAAACGTCTCGCCGTTCTTTCGGCGCATGGAGGCTTCTAGCCCCTTGCTTGGAATATCTCCGTTGATGGCTCGGTTGAACGTTTCCAGATTGCTCTTGCTGTATTGGGGGTTCCAGTAAGGGACATTGGGAAAAATTGTGCCGATGATTTCTTCCTTGCTAAAGCCGGTCATGCGGCAAAAGGCCGGGCTGACATAAGTGATGCGGCCTGTGTTGTCGCGGGCGCGCAAACCTCCGCTGGACGAGGTTTCGATAGCTTGACGGAAGATGTCGGACTGCCGCAGCACGGCTTCTGTGCGGACATGGTATGCAAGTTTCTGCTGCATTTCTCGTTGCATACTTTTTACGCTGAGCGCGATAACAATCCCGATAATTGCGATTTCGCAGATTGCGAGGACGGAAACGGGAAACCAAGCCGAACCGCTGGGATTCATGATAGCTATGGTGAACAGGATAGAGCCGATGCTTGCCAGAACCAACAGGGTCAGCAAGGCATAAGGTTTCCACCCTGCCCGGCGGATGCGTTCAGTCTCAGTATCTGATAAGAAGGGGGAAACAGAAGCAGTTTGCATGAATGGTACTTATATGAGACTGTACTGTAAGCCGGATGAAATCAGATTATCCCCCTTTTGGGGAAAACTGCATGTAATGCTCGCCAGACCAAGCAAAATATGCCACAAAAAACGTCACGCGCCCCTTTCGATATATGATATTAGGTTATTTTGTCAGGTGTCTCCCTCTTGTGCGCTGGAAAGGATTCTTATGTGCCGAACGCCAAAATCGGCGAGCATTCTACGGCAAATGGCAGGATAGGCATGGCGTATGCTTTATAAAGTATCATCGTCGTCGCTTTGTTGAAAAAGCGATCTGTTTCAACGGTTCGGAGAGGCATCAATATGGCAGTCTCGCAAATCAGCGTTTTTCTTGAAAACCATCCTGGGCATTTGAAAAACATCCTTGATGTTTTCGAGTTATCAGGAATCAATGTGCGTGGCTATTCCGCTTCCGACACTGGTGATTACGGAATTGCGCGATTCATTCTGGATAAGCCCGACCTTGCGCTCGACGTGCTGCGTGCCCGTGGCTGCGCCGCGACCTTGGCGCAAGTTTTGTGCATCCGCCTGCCTGACAAGGCAGGGGAATTGGCGCGCGTCATGGAAGCCATATCAGATGCGGGCATCAACGTGATATACAGCTATTCCCTGATTTCCACCATCATTGCGATTCATGTGGACGATACAGCCTTTGCGGAAGCTGCTTTGCAGAATCAGCCGGTTGAACTGGTCTCGCAGGATGAAATATCGAAAATCCTATAACGCCGGGCATATGTCATATGCTCAAAAGCACTCATGAAATTGACATGACCAATTGTTTGCAAGGCAATTATTTCGATCCCGAAATCGAAACCCTGCCACGCGAAGAAATTCGCCGGATGCAGCTTGAAAAATTGCAGCGGCAGGCTGCGTGGGCGTTCGAGCGGGTTCCTTGGTATAGGGAGCGTTTTCTGGCGCTTGGCATCAAGCCGGAGGATATTCGCGCTCTGGAAGATGTGAGGCGCTTGCCGTTTACCGACAAGCAAGCCTTGCGCGATACCTACCCTTTCGGCCTGTGCGCCATCCCGCTCGATGAGGTGGTGCGCCTGCACGCCTCCTCGGGGACGACCGGCAAGCCCATCGTCGTCGGCTACAGCCGGAGCGACCTCGATGCTTGGAGCGATTGCGTTGCGCGGCTGGCGGCGATGGCGGGCGTTACGCGCGCCGACCGGGTGCAGATGGCGTTCGGCTACGGCATGTTCACGGGCGGCTTCGGTCTGCATTACGGCTGCGAAAAACTGGGCTGCATGATGATTCCCGCTGGTTCCGGCAATACGGAACGCCATCTGATGATGATTGCGGACTACAAAACCACGGTGCTGATTTCGACGCCTTCCTACGCGCTGCATATGTGCGAAGTCGGCGAAAGCCTTGGTTTCGATTGGGCAAAATCGGGATTGCGGGTCGGGCTTTTTGGGGGCGAGCCATGTACGCCCGGCATGAAGCGCGAAATCGAGCGCCGGATGCGCATCGTCTGCACGGATAACTACGGCCTGACCGAAGTCAATGGGCCGGGCGTGTCGGGGGAGTGCCTCTTTTCACGCGATTGCCAGCACATCGCCGAAGACCATTACCTGTGGGAAATCATCGACCCCGCCACGAACGAACCCTTGCCGGAAGGGCAAGAAGGCGAATTGGTGCTGACCCCGCTCAACAAGCAAGCGTTCCCGATGCTGCGCTACCGGACGCATGACCTGACGCGCATCACCACTGAGCCGTGCGGCTGCGGGCGCACCCATGCCCGAATGTCCAAGGTGCGCGCCCGCACAGACGACATGCTGATTGTGCGGGGTACGAACATTTTCCCGAGCCAGGTGGAAGATGTGCTCACAGGCATACAAGGGCTGGCTCCGCATTACCGGATTGTGCTAGATAATGATGCGGGCATGGATCGCGTGACGGTCATGGTGGAATTGCAGCCCGACGCATTCAGCGATTCGTTTGAGCAAATCGACCATTTCAGGCATCACATCGTTGATCGGCTCCGGCAGGCATTGCTCGTCACTCCGTCCGTCAAACTGGTCGAGCCGGGCAGCATCGAGCGCACGACCGGAAAAAGCAGGCGGGTCGAAGACAACCGGAAAAAGCCATGACGCCTCTGGCGGGCTTTGGAAAAGTAACCATGATTGCTTGATATTTAACGCCGCCCACCATGCCGGATAGTAGGCAAGCAGGCGCAAATGACGTAATATTTGCGCGCCCATACAAACAGGCTTTTTCTTTTTGAAGGAGTTGCGATGAAAAAATCGTTTGCCATTGTAGTTGCTGCGGGTTGTCTTTTTTCCGCATCGGCTTTTGCCGCTGGTGAAGAAGATCTGGCCAAGGCCAAAAATTGCATGACTTGCCACAAGACTGATGCCAAGCTGATTGGCCCGTCCTACAAAGAAGTTGCCGCTAAGTACAAGGGACAGAAAACTGCGCCTGCCATGCTTGCTGACAAAGTCATCAAAGGGGGGGTTGGGGTGTGGGGGCAAGTACCCATGACTCCCAACGCAGTGACTCCTGATGAGGCGAAAAAACTCGTTGCCTGGATTTTGTCGCTGAAGTAAGCGGTTTTTCCGCCAGCCAGGAAACACAAAAGAAGCCGATGTTTGTCGGCTTCTTTTTTTTGCGTGTCGTGAGAGGAACTCAGGATTGCATGCTGTCGGCGAAGCCGAGCGCGGCAAGCTGCGCCTGGTTGACCTGCTCGGGGGCGAGATGCAGGTTGTCCATCGCCTGGATGAGCGCGGCGGGGTCAAAGCTCTCGCAAGCGCAAGCTAGCTGCAAGAATTGCGCATAGTCGCCCTGTTTGTAGAGCAGGGCATCCGTAATCGGCTCCGGCAGCAGCATTTCGTCGAGCACCGTCTGCATTGACGTGCCAAGCAGAATGTCCAGTACCGAAAAAGCGCCCGTAATAAAAAGGTTTTCGCGGCTCGCCTCATCGAGAAAGTACGCGCCAATCTGCTCCATGAAACGCCCCCGCGCAATGGCTGTCTGCATCATCGCCGGGGCGTTCGGGGCGCGGCTGGCCGTGACCAGCAATAAGGACAGCCATTTGTTCAGCTTGTCGTAGCCGAGAATGCTGACCGCGTGGCGGAAGTGCTGGATTTCGACCATCAGTCCAAAGTATGGCGAGTTGATGTAGCGCAGCAGCTTGTAGGACAAGGCAACATCCTGCTTCAGGATATTCTCGATTTCGTGGATTTCCGCGTTGTTGCGCACCAAATTGAGCAAACGGATGATTTGCGCGTGGTTGGGCGACAATTCTTTCTCTGGCGCGTTGCCCTTGAGGAAAAACCACCCCGACGCGCCATCGTAGCCACTGCCAATGGCCTGCTTGAAATCGGGCACATCGGGCAAGCCCCAAGCCAGACCCAATCCCGGCACGTCGCCGGGGTTCGGATTCTTGCGGGCATCGATGAGGATGAAGCTCCAGTTGGCATCCGGCGGAAGCGCCATGCCCGGCGCGTACCACGTCAGGCAGGTTCCGATGCCCGCCTCCTGAAGCAGCCGCAAAAGTTCCAGCGTGCGCGGGTCGTTCAGCGTCTGCGCCGGGATTTCCACTTGTGCATTAACGGGAATGTGCCACTCCATCAGCGCGGGCGTGGGAATGAGCCGACCAAGGCTGAGCAGCACGGGAAACTGCTCAGGCCAATACTGGCTGGCGGCATTGAGCGTCTTGGTGACGGAGGCTATATCCGGGCCATGCGCGATGAGCCGGTTCGCGGTAATCGCCTGTTTTTTATTGACGACAGGTTCGCGTGTCAGCAGGGCGGTCTGGCTCATCAATATTTAATCCTTTGCCTCCGGCATGGCGGAAAAGGTAAAGGCATCGGAGTAAAACGCATCATCGGGCAGCCCGCACGTGCGCGTGAAGCTGTTCCGGGCGGCTTCGATCATCGGCGGCGCGCCGCAGGCATAGACTTCATGCCGCGACAAATCCGCGAAATCGGCGAGCACCGCCTCATGCACCAAACCCCGGCGCCCCGTCCAGCCGTCATCCGGGCGAGTGTCGGAAATGACTGGAATGTAACGGAAGCGAGGCAAAGCCGACTGCCAACTTTGCGCTATTTCATGCTGATAGAGCCATTCGGCTGTTCGCGCGCCCCAGTAGAGCGTGATAGGCCGCGCAAGGCCGATGTGGATGGCGTGTTCGATCAAGCCCTTGAGCGGCGCGAAGCCCGTGCCGCCCGCAAGCATCACAATGGGGCGGCCGCTTTTTTCGCGCAGCCAGAAAGAGCCGTGCGGCCCGTCAATGCGTAGAACATCCTCCGGCTTCATGCCTTCAAAGACCTGCGGCGTGAAACGCCCGCCCGGAATCCGGCGGATATGCAGTTCAAGCACGTCGGTTTTTGAGGGCGCGTTGGCAATCGAAAAACTTCGCCGCTGCCCGTCTTCCAGAAGAATGTCGATGTACTGTCCGGCCCGGAAAGCGAAAGGTTCCGCCGCGAGCGGCTGGAGTTCCACCCGCATCACGTCTGTCGCCAGAAGTTCGAGCCGACCCACACGGCAAGGGAACTCTTTGGGGCGGATGGAAGCGTCTTCTTCCACGCCATTGATTTCAATCAGGAGATTGGAACGGGGACGCGCCCGGCAAAGCAGGGCATAGCCGTTTTCCCGTTCGGCGGCGGGCAAGGCGTGTTCGGCGCAGACACCTAAATCGGCATCGCCTTCAAGTATCTTGCCCTTGCACGCGCCGCAAACGCCCTTGCAGCAACCGTGGGGCAGCGTGAGACCCGCGTCGATGGCCGATTCAAGCACGGTATGGTTTTCGTTGGCGGCAAAAGCGTGGCCGCTGGGCTGGAGCTTGATCTTGATCTGGCAAGGCATAGCGTCGTTCTTCCTCATGGAATGGTGGTGGTTTGCTGCTTTTTGGGTTTGGGGATGGCAGAGAAGGCTTACAGCAGCACAATATCGAACTGTTCCTGCGTGTAGCTGGATTCCGCGTGGAGCGAAATTTTCTTGACGATGAAGTCCGAGAGCATTGCCAACGCCTGATTTTCTTCATCGAGAAAAAGATTGATGACTTCGGGGTTGGCGAGCACCCGGAATTCTCGGGCGTTGAACTGGCGGGCTTCGCGCAGCACCTCCCGAAGGATTTCATAGGCCATCGTGCGGGCGGTTTTGATTTCGCCCCGCCCGTTGCAGGTCGGGCAAGGTTCACACAGCAAGTGGGCAAGCGACTCGCGCGTGCGCTTGCGGGTCATTTCCACCAGCCCCAAGGGGCTGAACCCATTGAGGCTGATTTTGGTATGGTCGTGGCTAAGCGCCTTTCGGAGTTCTTCGAGCACGATTTCCCGGTGCTCGGCGCTGTCCATGTCGATAAAGTCGATGATGATGATGCCGCCCAGATTGCGCAGCCGAAGCTGGCGGGCAATGGATTGCGCCGCCTCAAGATTGGTCTTGAAAATTGTGTCGTCAAAATTGCGCACGCCCACGAAACCGCCGGTATTGACATCGACGGTGGTCAGGGCCTCGGTCTGGTCGATGATGAGATAGCCGCCGGATTTCAGGTCGACGCGGCGAGCCAGCGCCTTCTGGATTTCCACCTCGACGTTATAGAGTTCAAAAAGCGGTCGGTCGCTCGTGTAGCACTCCAGAAGCGGCAGCACCTTGGGCGTGTATTCGGCGGCAAATTCCTTGAGCCGTTCAAAGTTTTCCTGAGAGTCGATGCGCACCCGCGTCGTATCGCCATTGACCAGGTCGCGCAAGAGGCGCTGCGAAAGATTCAGGTCTTCATGCAGCAGGCACGGCGCTTCGGCTTTTTTGGAAACGGAAAGCACTTCCCCCCAGAGCTTGTACAGGTAAGCAATATCAGCGGTCAGTTCCTCGTCGGTTGCCTTCTCCGCCATCGTGCGGACGATGAAGCCGCCCGCCCGATCTTCCTGAATCAGACGGCTCAGGCGGTCGCGCAACTGTTCGCGTTCGGATTCGTCGCCGATGCGCTGCGAGATGCCGATATGTCTGTCCTGCGGCAGATAGACCAAAAGCCGTCCCGCCAAGCTGATTTGCGTAGAAAGCCGTGCCCCTTTGGTGCCAATCGGGTCTTTTAGCACCTGCACCATCGTGGGCTGGCCTTCGGTGAGGATTCTTTCGATGGGGCGAAGCATCTCGCCGTTCTGGCGCTCGCTCCAGATGTCCGCGACATGCAGAAAAGCGGTGCGCTCAAGCCCAATGTCGATAAACGCGGACTGCATCCCCGGCAGGACGCGGACAACCTTGCCAAGATAAATGTTGCCAACGATGCCACGGCTCGCGGGCCGCTCAACGTGCAACTCCTGCACCACGCCATGCTCGACAATGGCAACCCGCGTCTCCTGCGGGGTGAAATTCAGCAAAAACTCGGTAGTCATGACGATTCCAATGGGAAATACGCAATGCCAGAAGCAATCTGCCATTGCGTATGGCTCCTCGGACAACAGAACTTTTGCCTATCGCCGTTGCCGCCACGATAGCTATCGTGATGACGAAGCATAAAAGTGTACAGTGGATGAGGGATGTGTTCCAGCTAAAGCCCTATCAGTTTGAAATTTTCTTTTTGTAAGAGCCACGCTTTTGCGGAATCTCCTTAGCTTAGATCAGCGCAACCAGATCAGCCATGCCCCAAAGCCTATCGGTGACGCCTGTTGCCATTGCGGGCGTCACGCGCAGTGAGCCATGAATTTTTACGAAGTTGTAGTACATGGCGTTCAGGGCAAAGGCGTGCGCATGGTTTTCGACTTTCTTGCTGAACGCATTCGTCAATCGGGTAAACCGACGCATGTGCATCCGAAGCGTCAAGTTCTGCCTCTCAATGTAGCTGGTCGAGATATGCGACATGTTAGGCTTGCCAGTGACAAGTTTCTTCCGGCATTCAATATATTCCGAAGGGCTATAGCGTCTTTGTCCTTCGACGGTCTGAGCATAGATTTTGATTAGCATACCGTAATCAATATCACTGCCGAAAGCCTGCTCAACGGCTTCGAGATAAACCTTGTAGCCATCGCTAGTAGTCCTTCGTATCCTCCTCCAGGTGCTTCTTGTCGACGGGCCAGGCGCTCTCTGCGGCAAAGGGGGGCGCCCGAGCCATGCCCCGGGCGGTTTCCCTGGCGGAGGGCCCGCCGCCGCGCG
>JAITVD010000084.1 GCA_031285965.1 Azoarcus sp. | reverse complement strand
CGTAGGCGGCGGGATTCGCCGCTGCGGTTTGCCAGCGCAGAACCGGACGGTCGGCGCGGGGCGCGGGGGCGCTATGCGCCAGCACCGCGATCCGGCATCCGGCGCGGACGAGACGCGCCGCTTCTTCCGCCAGCGCGGCGGATTTCACTTTTTTCAGAGGTGTCAGCGGCGCGTAATGCGCGGCAAGCGAGCCGGAAACACGCGGAACGGATGCCTCATACGCTTCATGTTCTTCTGTTTTTCCCGCCGCCCTGCCGCGCACACGCGGCAAAACGCCCAGCACGCGGGCAATGTCCTCGGGACGAATCGCGCCGGGACGCAAAATTTCGGGTTCCGGGCGCGAGAAATCGACAATCGTGGACTCGATTCCCACCTCACAGGCGCCGCCATCAAGAATCAGGGACACTTTGTTGCCCAGTTCTTCCCGCACATGCGCGGCAGTTGTGGGGCTGACTCGCCCGAAACGGTTGGCGGATGGCGCGGCGATGCCGCCCGCAGCGGGAGAACGCGCCGCCGCAAAGGCGGCGAGCAGTGCTAGCGCAAGCGGATGCGCGGGTACGCGCAAACCAATCGACGCTTGCCCGCCCGTTACGGCCAGCGGAACCCACGGCTGTTTTTTCAGAATCAGGGTGAGCGGGCCGGGCCAGAACGCGCTAGCCAAATCCTGTGCGCCTGGCGGAATCTCTTCCGCCCACTGGGCGAGCGCCGCCGCGCTGGCGAGATGCACAATCAAAGGATGGCTGGCGGGACGGCCTTTGGCGGCAAAAATTCTGGCAACGGCTTCGGGATTGGCCGCATCCGCGCCGAGGCCGTAAACGGTTTCGGTCGGCAACGCCACAAGCTCGCCCGCCAGCAAGTGTTCAACGGCTTGTCGGATGGCTGAGGCGGACATAACGCTCTTTAGCCGATGCCCAGAGTACTTGCCGCGCCGCCAGCGCCGCGTTCAGCGCCTCGTCCAGTCGGTCGCCGACAACGGTGAAATGCCCCATTTTGCGCCCCGGACGCGCCTCGCGCTTTCCGTAAAAGTGCAGCTTCAAGTTCGGGACGGCAAGCAGCGCGTCCCATTCTGGCTCCCGCGCTTTTCCCATCGTGTCGAACCAGCAGTCGCCAAGGAGGTTGACCATGACCGCCGCCGAATGCGCTCGCGGGTTATGCAGGGGCAAGCCGCAAAGCGCGCGCGCCTGCTGCTCATATTGGCTCACCGTGCAGGCATCCAGCGTGTAATGCCCGCTGTTGTGCGGGCGCGGTGCCATTTCATTGACGAAAATTTTGCCGCCGCTCACAAAAAATTCCACTGCCAGCACGCCCACATAACCCAGCCTTGCCGCAATCCGTCCGGCAATCTCCCGCGCTTCTTCCGCCAGCGCCGCCGACACTCTGGCCGGGACGATGGACACATCCAGAATGCCGCGCCTATGCTGGTTTTCCGCAATGGGGAAACACTGGATTGCCCCTTGCGCGTCACGCGCAAGCACCACGGATATTTCGCAGTCGAGGCACAGCTTTTTTTCCAGCACCGCCGCTTCGGCTTTGAATGCCCGATACGCCGCCCGCGCCTCCTCGCGGCTTGAAACCAGTGCTTGCCCCTTGCCGTCGTAGCCGAAGCGGGCAACCTTCAGAATGCCGGGGAAAAGGTTCGCGTCCGCCGCCTCGATGCCTTTCTCGTCCCGGACAATGGCAAAAGACCCGCAGGGAAACCCGTTGTCGCGCAGGAAAGTTTTTTCGGCGATGCGGTTTTGGCAGATGGCCACCGCCTCCGCCGAAGGATGCGCTGGAATCTTTTCCGCCAAAAAAGCCAGCGTCGCGGCGGGCACGTTCTCAAACTCCGTCGTCACCGCCGCACAATGGGCGGCAATTTCCGCCAGCGCGCGCTCATCGTCGTAAGCCGCGCATAAATGGCGGTCGGCAATGCGTCCGGCGGGGCTGTCCGCGTCGGGGTCGAGCACCCAGACGGCGTAACCCAGTTCATGCGCGGCAGCGACGAAAAAACGGCCTAACTGGCCGCCGCCCAGCATGGCGAGCGTGGCGGGAGGAAGAATCATGGGCGTAGCCAAAGTGTGAAAAACCGCCGTGGGCGGGCAAACCGAAAGAAGGCGGGATTCTATTACAGCGGATGAGGGAGAGATTCAGAATTAAGCACAGGAACGAAAATCACGGCAAAATCCGTCCTTTGATTCCGCATCCCAGAAAGGAACCTACCTTGAGCGCCAAGCCTTTTACCCCGCCGCCCGCCGGCTCCCGCCTTTTGATGTCCGGCAACGAAGCCATTGCCCGCGCCGTATGGGATGCGGGCGCGCGCGTCGCCGCCGCTTATCCGGGTACGCCCGCCACGGAAATTCTGGAAAACCTCGCCCGCTATCCCGACTTGTACGCCGAATGGTCGGTCAACGAGAAAGTTTCGCTCGAAGTCGCCATCGGCGCGTCCCTCACCGGGGCGCGCAGTTTTTGCGCGATGAAGCACGTGGGCTTGAACGTGGCCGCCGACGCGCTGATGACGCTCACCCTGACGGGCGTGGTTGGCGGTCTGGTCATTGCGGTGGCGGACGACGTGGGCTTTTCGTCCTCGCAAAATGAACAGGATTCCCGTTTCTGGGGGCGCTTCGCGCACCTGCCGATTCTGGAGCCTGCCGATTCGCAGGAAGCCTACGCGATGGCGCGGGAAGCCTTCGCGCTCTCGGAAAAATTCAATGCCCCGGTCATCCTGCGGCTCACCACCCGCGTTTGCCACGTGAAATGCCTGATTGAGACCGGCGCGCGCGAAACCAAACGCGCCGCCGACGGCTTCGTGCAGAACCCCGCCCGCTGGGTGATGGTTCCCGCCCACGCGCAAAAGCGTCTCCCCGAAGTCTTTGCGCGGGAGGCTGCGCTCACGGAAGAGTCCGAAGCAAGCGCCCTCAACCGGCTGGAAGCGGGCAGCGACCGACGGGTGGGCTTCGTCACCTCCGGCCCCGCTTACATGCACGTGCGCGAAGCCTTCCCGGATGCGCCCGTGCTGAAGCTCGGCCTCTCTTATCCTGTTCCGATGAACCGGGTGCGGGCGCTTGCCGCGCAAACGGACACGCTTATCGTCGTCGAAGAAACCGAACAGTTGCTCGAAACCGAAATCCGCGCGGCGGGCATTCCGGCGCGGGGCAAAGACTTGCTGCCCGCCGCCGGGGAACTGCCGCCGTTCATCCTGAAAAAGCATCTGGCCTCCCTCTTGCCGGAACTCGGTGACGGAAACGCCCTGCCCGCGCCGCTTTCCGTCTTTCCGCGCCCGCCCACGATGTGCGTGGCCTGCCCGCACCTGGGCGTGTTCTACACGCTCTCCCAGTTGCGCAACGTCATCATCGCGGGCGACATTGGCTGCTACACCCTCGGCGCGGGGCATCCCTGGAACGCGCTCGACACCACCATCTGCATGGGCGCGTCGATGGGCATGGCGCTTGGCATGGACAAGGGGCGCGGGCCGGAGGACGAGAAGAAAAACATCGTTGCCGTCATCGGCGATTCCACTTTCATGCACATGGGCATGCAGGGCTTGCTCGACATTGCCTACAACCGGGGCAATGTCACCGTGCTGCTGCTCGACAACCGCACCGTCGGCATGACCGGCGGGCAGGACAACCCGGCCAGCGGGCGCGACATCCACGGCGAGGAAGCGCCCCGCATCGACTTCGCCAAAGTCGTCGAATCCTTAGGCGTCGCCCCCGAGCACATCCGCGTGGTCGACCCTTACCTGCTGCCCGTCCTTTTCAAGGCCATCCGCGAAGAAGTCAAATATAACGGCCCCTCGGTCATCATCACCAACCGCCCCTGCGTGCTGATTGACGAATACAAAACGCTGCCCGCCTATGAAGTGCTGGAGTCCGCCTGCACCGGATGCGGCAACTGCGTGGAAATCGGCTGTCCGGCCATCCACGTGACGCGCCGCGAAAAAGCCGTGAAGCCGTCCGGCAGAGAAGTGGAACTGGCGTTCGTCAACATCGAAACGGCGGCCTGCACCGGCTGCGGCCTGTGCCTCCAGCCCTGTGCGCCGAACGCGATCCGCCCCGCCCAGCCCAAGCCCGTGAAAGTGGAATTCGTGTGAGTGTCATCCCAAACATGAAACCCCCTTCCCTCTCCATGACGGCGCTCTGTTTCATGCTCATCGCATGCAACAACCACGCGGCATCCAGCCCTGCGGCAAGCGGCGAGCCGGATGCCTATACCCATATCCCGCCCGCCACGCGGCAAGACATCCTGAAAACGGCTCAAAAGCTCTTCAAGGAGGCCACGGGCTGCCGCCGCGTCGAAGGGATAGAAATTTCGGTCAAAAACATCCGAATGATGTTCTCCAAAAAAATCCTGAACGGCAAAACTCTCCAGCCTTTGCCCGAAAACGGCTTCCTGCTCGACGGGCAGGAAATTCCCGCGAAGGGCTACGTTCAGGAAAACGATGAAATCTGGCACGTTATGGGCTGCAAGGCGCGGCGCGAATTCACCGTCAAATACTTTGGGGACGACAAAGGGGCAACCTACTTCGGCGTTTTTGACCCTGAAAAACATCCCGCGCCCAAAGAGTAAATTCTCCCTTCCCAAAACTTTCGCCCCGGAACTTCCATGACTTCAAACCCAATAGCTCAAACAAAACGCAAAAAACAGGCGGCTTCCTTTGCTGACAGCCAGGAATGGAGAAAATAAATATGCTGTTCAATAAAAGTCAGGGAAATTTCCTGCATGGCGTCATCCGGCAATGGGAAAACGATGAGGTCATTCCGCAGGAAACCGCCGCGCTTTTGCGGCAAAGTTTTTCCATCCGCCCGTTCGATTGGAAGAAACTGGCCAAATACTCTTTTTGGGTTACGCTCATTTGTTTTGTCATTGCGATAGGCAGCATTCTCGCTGACGAAGCCTTGCTTCGGCTATTGGCGCTTTTCTTCGATATGCCCGCCATCATGCGTTGCTTGGGGCTGGCGTTTCTGGCGGCGCTTGTCTTTTATTTTGGATTTTCCCGCTGCCGCAAAAAACCGGAACGGGTTTTCAGCAACGAAGCTATCTTTTTTATCGGCGTATTGCTGTGCGCTGGTTCCATCGCTTTTCTGGGGCAAGCGATTGATACGGGCAGCGGACATTTCTCGCTCCTCTTTCTGCTGGCGACGATTGTTTACGGCGCGTTGGGGCTGGCGCTTTCTTCCAAACTCATCTGGGTGTTTTCCATCCTCTCGCTGGGTTTGTGGTTCGGTACGGAAACTGGCTATGTTTCGGGTTGGGGCGCGTACTATCTGGGCATGAATTATCCAATGCGATTTGTTCTGTTCGGAGGCGTGCTGACCGCCATGAGCTTTGGCTTTCTGCGCGTGCCTCGGCTGGCGGAATTTAAGCATTCCACCTATGCCCTTGGGCTGCTGTATTTGTTTATCGCGTTATGGATTCTGTCCATTTTCGGCAATTACGGCGATCTAGGAAACTGGTATTACGCACGGCAGATTGAATTGATGCACTGGGGAATATTGTTCGCGCTGGCGGCCATCGCGGCAATTTGGTATGGGCTGAAGCAGGACGATTACACCTCACGCGCTTTTGGCGTGACTTTCCTGTTTATCAATCTGTACACAAAGTATTTTGAGTTTTTCTGGGACGGTACGCATAAAGCCGTTTTCTTCCTGATTCTTGCCGCTTCATTCTGGCTGCTTGGCCATCATGCTGAGAAAATCTGGAATCTGGAATTTCTGAAACAGGATGAGCCGCCGCAAAAGACCGACTCTGGCACTGACGCGCAATCCTAGCCTTCATCGGCAAGCAGGGAAAAGCGCGGCAGACTTTCAGCGGATTTTTTCAATGAAAACAACACGAGAAACAGCATGAACCAAACCACCAACATCCTCGTCGTCGGCATCGGCGGACAAGGCGTGATGACCGCCTCGGAAATTCTTTCGGAAGCCGCCATTTCACAGGGGTTCGATGTCAAAAAAACCGAGGTCGCGGGCATGAGCCAGCGCGGCGGCGTGGTGTCCTCGCACGTGCGCTTCGGCGCAAAGGTGCTCTCCCCGGAAATCCCCCCCGGCGAGGCGGACATCCTCGTCGGGTTTGAAGCTGCCGAGGCGATGCGCTGGAGCCACTGGCTGCGCCCGAAAAACGGTTCGCAAGGCGGCGTGGCGATGATTAACCGCTTGCGGCTTGAGCCGCCCATCGTCTCGCTCGGGCTGTTCGCCTACCCCGCCGACCCTGTTGCGGCGGTACGCGAGCGGGGGCTTGAGGCGCACGATTTCGACGCGGGGGAAATCGCGCGCGGGCTGGGCGACTTGCGGCTGGTCAACACCATCATGCTGGGCGCGATTTCCGACAGCCTGCCCTTCCCCGCCGAAACGCTGAAAGCGTGCATCGTCACGCGATTTGCCGCAAAAAACCCGGCGCTGGCGGCACTGAACGCCAAAGCGTTTGAACTCGGCAAAGCCGCAGGAAAGAGGTAAGCATGGAAATAGAAATCGACATCGAGCATATCCGCGCCTTCTTCGCAAAAGACCGTTTCGCCGCGAACGCGGGCGTGGTGATTGATTCCGTGACGAGGGAAAAAGTGCAGTGCAGCATGCCCATCACGGGAGAGCACCTCAACGCGGGCGGCACGGTTCAGGGAGGCGCGATTTTCACGCTGGCCGATCTCGCTTTTGCCGTGCACTGCAATCTGGGCCTGTTTCTGGGCGAAAGGACGGACATCACGGTCGGCCAGTCGAACTGCATTTCCTACCTCGCCGCGCCCAAAGGAAAACGCCTCATCGCGCACACGACCTGCCTCTCCAGCGGACGGAGCGTTTCGGTGTACCGCGTCGAAATCCGCGACGACCTTGGCAATTTCGTCGCGGACATGCGCGGGAACGGGTTTACGAAAACGCCGCGCTAAAGCGCCAGCCGCCCCATTCACCCCTCCCCATGACGATCCGCGCCAAAAGCCCGTTCCCTTAATTTGAACAATTCGTCCCGCGCCGCTGCGGCTTGCTCGAATTCCAGATTGCGGGCGTGTTCCTGCATGGATTTTTCGAGCTTTCTGATGGCTTTCGCCAAGGCTTTTTCATCCATTGCCGCGTAATCGGCATCAGGAGTTTTTTCAGCGGCGCGGGCGGCGTGGTCTTCGCCAACATAGATGCCGTCGATGATGTCCTTGATGCGTTTGGTGACGGTGCGGGGCGTGATGCCGTGGGCGGCGTTGAAGGCGATTTGCTTGGCGCGGCGGCGCTCGGTTTCAGAAATTGCCCGGCGCATGGAATCGGTGACGCGGTCCGCGTAGAGAATGGCCGTGCCGTGGATATGGCGGGCAGCGCGGCCAATAGTCTGGATGAGGCTGCGCTCGGAGCGCAAAAAGCCTTCCTTGTCAGCATCGAGAATCGCCACGAGCGAGACTTCGGGAATGTCCAGCCCTTCGCGCAGCAGGTTGATGCCCACCAGAACGTCAAACTCGCCCAAGCGCAGGTCGCGGATGATTTCAACCCGTTCCACGGTGTCGATGTCGGAATGCAGGTAGCGCACCCTCACGCCATGCTCGCCAAGGTAGTCGGTGAGTTCTTCGGCCATGCGCTTGGTGAGGACGGTGACGAGCACCCGTTCTCCGACGTTGCCCCGACGGCGGATTTCGCCGAGGAGGTCGTCGACCTGCGCGCTGGCGGGACGGACGATGACTTCAGGGTCAATCAGCCCGGTCGGGCGCACGACCTGTTCGACGACTTGCCCTTGGTGCGTCTCCTCATAGCTCGCCGGGGTGGCGGAAACAAAGACAGTCTGAGGCATGAGGCGCTCGAATTCATCAAACTTCAGCGGGCGGTTGTCGAGCGCGGAGGGCAAGCGGAAACCGTAGCTGACGAGATTTTCCTTGCGAGAGCGGTCGCCTTTGTACATACCCCCGACCTGGCTCACGGTGACGTGGGATTCATCGATGAAGAGCAGCGCATCGGACGGCAGGTAGTCAATGAGGGTGGGCGGCGGTTCGCCTTGCTGCCGCCCGGAAAGGTGGCGGGAATAATTTTCGATGCCTTTGCAGAAACCCATTTCGCTGAGCATTTCGAGGTCGAACCGGGTGCGCTGCTCAATCCGCTGCGCTTCCACGAGGCGGCCTTCGCGCTGGAAAAAGGCGACGCGGGCGGCGAGTTCTTCCTTGATAGCGTCAATGGCTTTCAGGACGGTGGCGCGCGGGGTAACGTAATGGCTGGAGGGATAAATCGTGAAGCGCCCCAAGCGGTTGCGGTGCTGCCCGGTGAGCGGGTCAAACAGGGTCAGGTGCTCGATTTCGTCGTCGAACATTTCGATGCGCACGGCGCATTCGGCATTTTCCGCTGGAAAAACATCAATCACGTCGCCGCGCACGCGGAAAACGCCCCGGCGAAAATCCGCGTCGTTGCGCGTGTATTGCATCGCCACAAGCCGGGCGATGAGGTCGCGCCGCGCAATGCGCTCGCCCGTCCGCAAGTGCAGAATCATGGCGTGGTAATCGACCGGGTCGCCGATGCCATAGATGCAGGAAACGGAGGCGACAATCACGGCGTCCCGCCGCTCCATCAGGCTTTTGGTGGCGGACAGGCGCATCTGCTCGATGTGCTCATTGATGGCGGAATCTTTTTCGATGAAGAGGTCACGCGAGGGGACGTAGGCTTCGGGCTGGTAATAGTCGTAATAGCTCACGAAGTATTCCACGGCGTTTTCGGGCAGGAACTCGCGGAACTCGGCGTAAAGCTGCGCGGCCAGCGTTTTGTTGGGTGCCAGCACCAGCGCGGGCCGCCCCATGCGGGCGATGACGTTTGCCATCGTGTAGGTTTTGCCGGAGCCGGTCACGCCCAGCAGCGTTTGGTACATCAGCCCGTTTTCGACGCCCGCGCACAATTGCTCGATGGCCTCGGGCTGGTCGCCCGCTGGCAGAAACGTCCGGTGCAAGCGGAAACCGCTGCCGGGAAAGGTCACGATGTCGATTTCGGGAGCGGGAGCGGAAAAAGTCATGGCGGGAGGCGTGTTCGGCATATCCGTCCTATTTTCCCCCAGATGCGGTTTTGTGGCGGAACTTCCTTGCTCCATCAAAATCACTATTGACATCGGAACCGCTTGAAACATAGTACACGCACACGTTTTATCCACTTCAGGAAGAACCCGGAACATGCCCGCCATCGCAAATGCTCTGGCCGAACTCATCGGCAAAACCCCCCTGCTGCGCCTGAACGGGTACGCAAGAAAACTTTCCCTGTTTGCGGACATCATCGGCAAGCTCGAATACTTCAATCCGGCGGGCAGCATCAAAGACCGAATCGCGCTGGCCATGATTGGCGACGCGGAGAAGGCGGGAAAGCTCAAGCCCGGTTCCGTCATCATCGAGCCGACCAGCGGCAACACGGGCATTGGCCTTGCCGCCGTGGCCGCAGCGCGGGGCTATCGGGTCATCCTGACCATGCCGGAGACGATGAGCGTCGAGCGCCGGAAACTGCTGGCGGCCTATGGCGCGGAACTCGCGCTGACCGAAGGCGCGAAAGGGATGCAAGGCGCGATTGCCAAAGCGCGGGAACTCGCCGAAATAACGCCCGGCGCTTTCATCCCCGGACAGTTTTCCAATCCCGCCAATCCCCGCGTCCACATGGAAACGACCGGCCCCGAAATATGGGACGGCACGGGCGGGAAGATTGATATTTTTGTCTCCGGCATCGGCACGGGCGGCACGATTACGGGCGCGGGGGCGTTTCTGAAATCAAAAAATCCCAAGCTGAAAATCGTCGCGGTGGAACCCGCCGACTCGCCCGTGCTCTCGGAAGGACGCGCCGGAGCGCACAAGATTCAGGGCATTGGCGCGGGCTTCGTGCCGGACACGCTGAACACCGGCATCTACGACGAAGTCATCGCCGTCAAAAACGAAGAGGCTTTCCAATCCGGGCGCGAACTTGCGCGGACAGAAGGTCTGCTGCTCGGCATCTCCTCCGGCGCGGCGCTCTGGGCGGCAACCCAGCTTGCCTTACGCGAAGAAAGCAAAGGAAAAACCATCGTGGCCATCTTGCCGGATACGGGGGAGCGGTATTTGTCGACCCCGATGTTCGAGCCATAAACCCGGCTCTATGCCAGAGCGGTTGGGTGCTAGAATCGAGCGGTTTTCGCTTTTGGCTTCCGCCCCTTGCCGCGCAAGAAAGAAGCCTCCCACGGCGGGGCGGATTGGCCTCATCTTCAAAACCCGTCCCCCAACATTTTTGCTGATTTCTGAATTCTGGAGAGAACATGTCCGCCTCGCTTTTTGCCGCCGTCGAAATGGCGCCCCGCGACCCCATCCTCGGGCTGACTGAAGCCTTCAATGCCGATTCCCGCGCCGAAAAGGTGAATCTCGGCGTTGGCGTGTATTACGACGGCAACGGCAAGCTGCCGCTCTTGGCTGCCGTGAAGGCGGCAGAGGAAGGCCGCATGAAGGCGCTGCCCGCTCGCGGCTACCAGCCCATTGACGGCAACGCCGCTTACAACCAAGCCGTGCGCGAACTGCTTTTCGGCAAGGATGCCGCACAGGCGACGGACGGCTCCGTTATCACCATCCAGGCGCTTGGCGGCACGGGCGCGCTCAAGGTGGGCGCGGATTACCTGAAAAAGCTCCTGCCGCAAACCACGCTCTATATCAGCGACCCTTCATGGGAAAACCATCGCGCCCTGTTCGAGGCGGCGGGCTTTCCAGTCGAAACCTATCCGTACTACGACCCCGCCACGCGGGGCGTCGATTTCGCGGCCATGAAGCAGAAGCTCAGAGCCCTGCCGCCGCAATCCATCGTGCTGCTGCATGCTTGCTGCCACAACCCGACTGGCGCTGACCTCATCGGCAGCCAGTGGCAGGAAGTCGCCGCCATCTGCAAAGAAAAACTCCTCGTGCCTTTCCTCGACATGGCTTACCAAGGCTTTGCCGACGGCATCAAAGAAGACCCCGCCGCCGTCCGCGCCTTTGCGGAAGCGGGCATCCAGTTTTTCGTTTCCTCCTCGTTCTCCAAGAATTTTTCCCTATATGGCGAGCGGGTCGGGGCGCTGTCCATCATCACAGCGAGCAAGGAAGAAGCGGCGCGGGTTGGCTCGCAGGTCAAGCGCGTCATCCGCACCAACTATTCCAACCCGCCCACGCACGG
>JAITVD010000077.1 GCA_031285965.1 Azoarcus sp. | reverse complement strand
ACGCATTCCCCATAATAGAGTTTAGGTTGTCCAGGTTTTTCTGGCCTATCGGGAACATAGGGCTTGCCAACCAGCGACATCGGATTCAGATAAATATAAGGCCCGGCCATCATTTTCCTTCTTCCAGTAAGCGCCCCTTTCGGGGCGGCTCAATCATCAGCAAACTTTATTGGACTGCAAATCCCATCCCACTGGAATGTTACCACTAAACGTGCCGTCCTCGTGGTTTTTGAAGCAGTCTGCCTTTTCTTCGCGGAACGTCGGATAATCCGGCTCTTGTGTCAGCAAACCAAAACAACATCCGGCTTTCAGCCGGGAGGATGGAGACGATGAACGACGCTTTGCAGGATGTTTGCGGGCCGAAAGGAATCTGTTACGGCTGCGGGCCGGCGAATCCAGACGGCATCCAGATTAAGAGCTATTGGTCTGACGATGGCCGCCGCGTGATTGCCACGGTCGATCCAGAGAAGAAATACACAAGCTGGCCGGGGCTGGTGTATGGCGGCTTTTTGGCGATGCTGGTGGATTGCCATTCCAACTGGACGGTGATGGCGCACCACTACCGCGCCGATGGGCGGGCGCCGGGCAGCCAGCCCAGCATCAACTGCGTGACGGGGCAATTGAGCGTCCGCTATCTGAAGCCGACGCCGATGGGGGTTCCGCTCCATCTTTCGGCGTGGGTCGAGGGCGATGTCGGGCGCAAGTCGCGGGTCATCTGCGAGATTCGGGCGGGCGATGAGCTGACCGCCGTCGGCGATTCGATTTTCTTCCGCGTCGATACGGGGGCGCTGGCCGATCAGGCGCACAAGGGCGTGGCGCAAGGGGTCGGGCATAGGGCTTGATACGTGTCTCCCCATAGAATTTTGAGAGCGCCCGAGCACGGTGTGCTCGAAGCCTATGAGTCGCAGCTTCTCGCCCGTGGCTACGCGGCGGACCCGGCGCAGCGGGCGGCGGTGGCGCGGCTGCAAAAGCTCTATGGCGAGCTGCTGGCGTTCAAGGCCGCGCGCCGCACGAAGCTGCGCAAAATGCTCATCCGCCCGGCGCCGCCGAAAAGCGTCTATCTCTGGGGCGGGGTCGGGCGCGGCAAGAGTTTTCTGATGGATTGCTTTTTTGGCGCGGTTCCGTACCAGCGCCGCCGGCGCGTGCATTTCCACGCTTTCATGCAGGAGGTGCAGGACGATTTGCGCCGCCTGAGCGTGCCTGACCCGCTGCAAAACGTTGCCGAACGCATCGCCGCCCAAACGCGGCTGCTCTGCTTCGATGAGTTCCACGTGTCGGACATTGCCGACGCGATGATTCTGGGGCGTTTGCTGGAAGCCTTGCTTGAGCGCGGGGTGATTTTTGTGATGACTTCCAATTACCCGCCCGACGGGCTGTACCCGGACGGGCTGATGCGGGTCAATTTTTTGCCTGCCATCAAGATGATAAAGGCGCGGTTCGATGTGCTTGAAGTCGATAACGGCCATGATTATCGGCAGCGGGCGCTTGAAGAAATCGAGTCTTGGCTCGTTCCCGCCGACGCGCGGGCGGACGCGAGGCTGGCGGAGGATTTTCGGCGTCTGGCGGGCGCTTGTCCGCAGGCGGGGGAAATCGACGTGCTGGTGCGGCGCTTGCCCGTGCGGGGGCAAGCCAATGGCGTGGTCTGGTTCGATTTCGACGCGCTTTGCCGCACGGCGCGCTCGCAGAACGATTATCTAGAAATTGCCCGCGCCCATCATACGGTGCTGCTCTCGAATATCCCCGTTATGCGTTCGGGCGAGGCGGCGGAAGCGCGGCGGCTGACCTGGCTCATCGACGTGCTTTACGATTTTCGCGTCAAGCTCGTTGCCAGCGCGGCGGGCGCGGCGCATTCGCTCTATATGGAGGGGGTGCATTCCGGCGAGTTTGCCCGCACCGTGAGCCGCCTCATTGAGATGCGCACACGCGAATATCTCGCTGAGCCGCATCGGCAGGAGAGCTTGCAAAACGATTTGAAGGCATGAACCGATGAAACAGTTCCTTATTCTTCCGGCGAACGGCGAGCGGTCTCGCGTGCAGACGCTCGAATTTGCGTGGTTTGGCCCAGAAAATGTCCCGGAGGGGTCGCCGACGCTCGTTTTTCTTCATGAAGGGCTGGGCTGCGTCGACTTGTGGCGCAGTTTTCCCGTCAATCTGTGCGAGCGCCTGCAATGCCGGGGCATCGCGTGGTCGCGGTTCGGCTACGGCGAATCTACGCCGCGCCCGCAGGAAGAGCCTTTTCCGGTGGATTATCTGGAACGCGAGGCGCTGGACGTGCTGCCCGACGTGCTCGACGCGCTCGGCATCGAGCAGCCTTGGCTGGTGGGGCACAGCGACGGCGGAACCATCGCCCTGCTCGCGGCGGCCTACGACCCCGGCGGCGTGCGTTATCCGGGCATCGTCGCCATCGCGCCGCATTACTGCGTGGAAGATGTCTGCCTCGCGGGCATCAAGCGCGCCCGCAAGGCTTATGAACAGGGCGATCTTCGCGGGCGCTTGGGGAAATACCACCAAGACGTGGATTCGGCTTTTTACGGCTGGTGCAACGTGTGGCTCGACCCGGCGCGGCGCGGCTGGAGCATCGAAGATTCCCTGAAAGGCATCGCTTGTCCGGTGCTGGCCATTCAGGGCGTGGATGACGAATACGCCACGCTCGACCAAATCGAGGCCATCCAGCGCCACGCGCCGCAAACGGAACTGCTGAAGGTCAAAAAATGCGGGCATTTCCCGTTTCTGGCCCAGTCCGAAATCGTTATGGAAGCGATTTCCCGTTTTGTAGGGAAGTAGAACAGGCATTCATGGCAGGGGTGAAATCGGCGCGTATCGGACGAATTTTCATTGCGGGCTTCGTGGCCAGGTTCTCCGGCGCGTTGCCGTAGAATGTTCCGCTTACTAAATTGAGCTTAGCCAATGAGCCTTTGCGTTGAGCCGCTTTCCCGCGCCTTTGCGGCGGATGGGCCGCTGGCCGCCGCTGTTCCGGGGTTTCGCGCCCGGAGCCAGCAGCTTGAAATGGCGCAGCGCATCTTTGAGGCCATTCTGGGGCAGCGCGTGTTCGTGGGCGAGGCGGGCACGGGGACGGGCAAAACCTTCGCCTATCTTGTTCCGGCGCTGCTCTCGGGCGGGCGCACCATTATTTCCACCGGCACGCGCACCCTACAGGATCAGCTTTTCAGCCGCGACCTGCCCGCCGTGCGCGACGCGCTCAAATTGCCGGTGACGATGGCGCTCCTGAAAGGGCGGGCCAATTATGTTTGTCCTTATCACTTGGCGCGCAACAGCCGCGACGGGCGCTTCCAGACGGCGCAGGACGCAGCGGATTTGCGGGCCATTGCCCGTTTTGCGCAAATCACTCAGTGCGGCGACAAAAGCGAATGCGCCGACGTGCGGGAAGACGCGGTCGCGTGGATGGCGGCGACCTCTACCCGCGACAATTGCCTCGGGCAGGATTGCCCGGACATCAAGAAATGTTTTGTCCTGCAAGCGCGACGCGCTGCGATGGACGCTGATGTGGTGGTCGTGAACCATCATCTTTTCTTCGCCGACATCATGCTGAAGGACGAAGGCATGGGGGAACTGCTGCCCAGTTGCGCCACGGTGATTTTCGACGAAGCCCACCAGTTGCCGGAAACCGCGAGCCTTTTTTTTGGAGAAAGCATTTCCACTTCGCAGGCGCTGGAGCTTGCGCGTGACATCCGTTCCGAGACGGTTGCCGCTGCGCGTGATTGCACGGCGCTGATCGACGAGGCGCGGAAGCTGGAAAAGGCGGCAAAAGATTTTCGCCTCGCTTTCGGCTCCGAATCGCTCAAGCTGCCAGTGGCGCAAGCCGCGCAGCGGGAAGCATTTACAACGCAGCTCGCCGAGTTTGCCAGGGCGTTTTCGCGCCTCGAACTCGTGCTGGCGTCGCAGGCAGAACGTTCCGAAGGGCTGGCAAATTGCCTGCGCCGCGAGCGGGAACTGGCGGCGCGGCTCGAACAGTGGCGCAATCCCGTCGCGGCGGAAGAGATGGTTCGGTGGGTCGAGGTTTTTACGCACGCGGTGATGCTCAACGCCACGCCGCTCGATGTGTCGAGCCTTTTTCGGCGGCAACTGGAAGCGGGGCATCCCCGCGCGTGGATTTTTACTTCCGCCACGCTGGCTATTGGCACCGATCTCGGGCATTACTGTCAGGGAATCGGCATTGCGGGGCTTTCGCCCGCGCCCCTCATGGGCGTGTGGGGCAGCCCCTTCGATTACGGCGAACAGGCATTGCTCTATGCGCCTGCCGGAATGCCCAATCCGAATTCCCCCTTATATATAGAGGCGGTAGTGCGCGTCGCGCTTCCGCTCATTCGTGCTGCGTGTGGGCGCGCTTTCGTGCTGTGCACTTCGCTCAGGGCAATGCGCCGTATCCACGAACTGCTTGCTGAGGGGCTGCGCCAAAACCCAGAGGAAGAACCTTTGCCCTTGCTGCTGCAAGGCGAGGCTTCGCGCACCGAACTGCTGGAACGCTTCCGCCGCATGGGCAACGCCGTGCTCGTGGCGAGCCAAAGTTTCTGGGAAGGCGTCGATGTGCCCGGCGACGCGCTTTCCTTGGTCATCATCGACAAGCTCCCGTTCGCCCCGCCCGACGACCCCGTATTCGCCGCCCGTGTGGCGCACATGGAAAAGCAGGGCATCAATCCCTTCCTCAATGACCAGTTGCCCCGCGCCGTCATCAACATCAAACAGGGCGCGGGGCGGCTCATCCGCAGCGAAAGCGACCGTGGGCTGCTGTGCATCTGCGACCCACGCATGATCGACAAGTCCTACGGCAAGGCCGTCTGGCGGAGCCTCCCCCCGATGCGCCGCACCCGCGAGCAAAGCGTTGCGGTGGCTTTTCTGGAAGGATTGCGGGCAGAACCGCCTCTTTCCGTGTGTTTGGAGGAGGGCGTGCCGCCGCGCAAAAAAAGAATCAAAAATAGGGGTTGACGCGCAGGAGGTGTTCTGCAAGAATCGCGCCTCTTTCGCGCCGTGAAGTTTGGCGCGGCTCTTTAAAAACTGGGACAACCGATAAGTGTGGGCGCCCGCCGCCGAGCGCGCGGGCCTGCCGGAAGGCAGGCCCTGCAAGCGAAGTAGACGTGGCGCCCGAGTCAGTGATTTTGGGCGCCTTGGATTGAACGTAAGAGTTTGATCCTGGCTCAGATTGAACGCTGGCGGCATGCCTTACACATGCAAGTCGAACGGGGACCAGGGGCTTGCCCCTGTTTCTAGTGGCGAACGGGTGAGTAGCGCATCGGAACATGCCCGGACGAGGGGGACAGCCCGGCGAAAGCCGGATTAATACCGCATACGCCCCGAGGGGGAAAGCGGGGGACCGCAAGGCCCCGCGCGTCCGGATTGGCCGATGCCGGATTAGCTAGTTGGGGGGGTAAAGGCCCACCAAGGCGACGATCCGTAGCGGGTCTGAGAGGACGATCCGCCACACTGGGACTGAGACACGGCCCAGAC
>JAITVD010000067.1 GCA_031285965.1 Azoarcus sp. | reverse complement strand
TCCATCGCCACGGCCAGCGCGGCCAGCGCACCCACGACGCCGCCGGACACGCCGCCCGCCTTGCTGCTGGATTTGAGGAAGTTCTTGTCTTCCTGTTCCAGTTGGCCGACGCGGGCCTCCAGCCCGTCGATGCGGTGCGTGAGCCTTGTCTCGATGTTCTCCATGCTCCGGCGCTAGCTCGCCTCCAGCGAGCACACGTCGGCGCGGATGTCGTCGATCCGCGCCGCCCGCGCCGCGTGGAGCTGCTGCACGCCGCCGGTCAAAAGCCCCAGCTCGCGGGCGACGGCAGCCTCATTCGTTTGAGGCGGGCAGGCTTCAATACCACATGCGGAGCAATTGCCAGCGGTGCGGGCCACCTCCTGGCCGTGCGGGGAATACCGATGGCGTCCGGCCTAGCATCCGCCGGGGCCGGAACAGCGGCGGCAGGAGCGACCGGGTACGCAATCGGAGAATATATCGTCAATCCCGCCCTGAACTGGGCAACCAGAAAGGCCACCGACAACGAGCACGAAACTCTCGGAACGTGGATATACGAGCTTCTGCACAAAGACAGCGACGATAAAATCGAGCAGATGCTGGCCCCGGCGCCCCTGCCGACGCAGGAGGTCGACGTCAATGCGCAGATCAGCCTCAATCTCGCGCCCGACATCGTTGTTCAGAAGCAGAGCATGGAGGCCAGCTGCGGGAACGTGAGGATGTCTACGGGCAACATCAATGCGGATGCGCCTTGAAGCGGCTTTAACCAGGCTTTATCGGTAAAAAACTACCAGTGAACCTCGAATTTCTACCACTTTTCTACCGAAAAACTACCAAAAAAACCAAAAATTCGTCTGGAAATCAAAATTTTTGAAAAAAGACTGATTTCCCTGTAGCCGTGCGGGTTTCGGCCCGATTTTGACCCCCTGAATCCGTCCGGTTTCTAACACTGCCCTACTCTTGGGTGCGAGGTTCCACCTCGATGACAGGTGCGCTTCGCTGAAGATCGGATACTTGATGGTCGATTCATCCGCGCCGGGGACGGTGAGGCGGGCGTTGGCTTCAATCTTGGGTTTCATCGTGCGCCTCCGCCAGCGCGGCTTCGGCCGCCTCAATGCTGCTGTACTGTGCGATGAGCGCGAAGGCCTCGTTCAAGTAGTACCGCTTCGGCACTGGTGCAGCAGGCGCGGGAAGTTCGATGACCGGCGGGTCAGCGGTCAATGGCGGCAGGGCCGCGCCGCTGGGCATCCTCTGACGGTTCGCCCGTTCGTTGGCGATGATCTCATCCACCGGGTAACGGACAGCCTTGGAAAGCTTGATATACGTCGGGCCGAGGCCATCGCAACGCCAGCGTTGCAGGGGCTTGATGCTGACATTCCTACGCCGGGCGAGTTCGGTTTCGATGAAAGTCGGCTCGATCAGCATGGAGGTTTCTTTCGTCGTTCGTACCGGGCATTACAGCAACGAACGCGATGGAAGCCAAGGCCCGGCTGTAGCGGGCGATGCGACCGGGGAATGGGCGCACATCAGCGGGCCGGGAGCACGTCCCTACGTGGCCTGCCCATGTCCTCGCTCATGGGAGACGCTCGGCACACCAAACCTAGTTCAATTTGCTGTTAGACTCCACCACCACACATTGATACCCAACCGTTCTCGGTTGGGCGTTTTCTTTTGCGGGCTCCGCACACCACGCGCCCGGTTCGCCTCTGTTCCGCCCTATCTTCTCTCGAAACCTGCGGCAACTGGCTCAAAGTGGCACTCACAGACGGCGTTGTTCATCAACCACTTGTGCGCGTACCGACGCGAATGGTTCCCGTCGCGCCGGGTGCTGTAGCGCACGTAGGGGTGCGTGTCCTTCGCGGCCTCAATGTCTTACCACAGCCCTGCCGCGTAAGCCTGCTTGGCGTTGACGTCGAAAATAAGCTGAAGGCGGGACGAGTTGAACGTGGTGCTGAGAATTTCGCCAGTGGCCGGATCAACGACTTCTTTTTCTCCCCACCCGAGACGGCTTCACGCTGCTGGCGATGGGCTTCAAGCTAGCGTACGTCGATGCCTTCAAGCAGATGGAAGACGCACTGAGGAAGGCGTCCGTCTCCGCGAGTCCGGAGGGCGCGCCGTCTATTCCGTGCTCTCGTTCGACGGCGCGGGGCTCGTCGGGTTCTTCCGCGAGCAACAGGCCATTGAGCACATCGAAAAAACGGACGCCGGGGAGGCGCTGGCGAAGCTCGCCTCCGCACTGCACTGAAAAAAGGAGCGCCATCATGAAAAACGTCAACATCCAGCAGGGCGGCCACGAGTGGCACAGGTGGCGCCTGAGCAGGTTCACCGCCTCGGACGCCGCCGCCGTGCTCGGCCTCAGCCACCACAAGACGCACGAGGCGCTGCTCTGGCCGAGAAGGCCACGGGCATCGCCCCCGAGTTTGATGCGACCGCCCTTGACTGCTTCCGGCACGGCCACGACCTTGAGGCGTTCCGCGACCGGGCGATGGAAGTCATCGGCGCGGTTAGGACGGAGCTTGTGACCGACCAGGACTTCGCGGACACCGAGAAGTCCATCAAGTAGTGCAAGGAAGCCGCGGCGCGCCTTGCCGCCGCCCACGACGCGGCGCTCGCCCAGACGGCGGACATCGACAGGCTCTTCAAGACGGTCGCCGAGGTCTCGGAGGCTTTCCGCGCAACGAGGCTCTCGCTGGAGAAGAGCGTGAAGGCGCAGAAAGAGGCCATCAAGGAGCGCATCGTCATGGCGGCGCTGGACGGCTTCCGCGAGCACCTGAAATCGTCATTCTCCGAGTTCAAGAAATTCGGGCTGACGTTCAGCATGACGCATCCCGCCTTCGGAGAGGCCATCAAGGGGCTGAAGACCCGCGAGAGCATCGAGGCCGCAGCGGCATCCTGCCTAACTGAGGCCAAGATCGCCATCGACGCCGTGGCGCGGGAAGCTCGCGTGGCTGGAGCACGCCTCCGCATTGCTTAGCCACACCGGGAAGGAAGACATCACGGAGAGGATCTACAGAAGGCACGGTGAAACCGTGAAGCCAGTGAAATAATGCGTTGGTTGCAGAAACGTTTCCGCAACTCGTCATAAACAGAAAATAATAAAAGCATTAAAAATAAAGAAATTTTTAATAAAATCAAAGAGTGCCCAGGACGGGACTTGAACCCGTAAGCCTTGCGGCGGCAGATTTTAAGTCTGCTGTGTATACCAATTTCACCACCCGGGCAGGCGGCGGATTGTCGCATGGATAGCCGTCCGCGCACAGTGCGCTTTAGGCTCCATTGCCATTCTGGGTGCAGACTTTCCGGCAGGGTTCAGGTAGATTCCCGGCTTAGTCAAGACAGATAGCACCATGAAAACGACAGAGGCGCGGAAACTGCTCGGGGTTGGGCGCAACGCCACTCCCCATGACATCAAGAAGGCTTTTCGCCATCTGGCCATGCGCTGGCATCCCGACCGCAACCCCGCGCCGGAAGCGAGCGAGATGTTCGCCCGCCTAAGCGCCGCCTGCGACCTTTTGCTGGAGCCGTTCGAGCAGAAAACAGCCCATGCCGACGGCAAAACCGATGCCCACGCAGACAATACAGATGCTCGCGGGGCAGACCGCCGCCAGGACATCGAACTCGACATCGAGCAGCTTTGCCTCGGCGGCACTGCCGAGGTCGTTCTCGAATCGGCCACCGGATGCGCGGAATGCGCGGGTCAAGGCTACCGGGAGCACGAACGCAGCCAGCTTTGCGTTCATTGCCAAGGCAGCGGTCGGGTACGGAACGGCAAAAACCTGAGCCGCTGCGAAAACTGCGACGGACGCGGCTATGCCCGCCGCGTCCGCTGCCCCAAGTGCCACGGGAGCGGACGCCAAATCAGCCGCCGCGCTTTGGCCGTAACGATTCCCCCCGGCATCTTGCCGGGCGACGAACTGCGCCTCGGCGGCGAAGGTTACGCGCCGCCCTCGGGCAAAGGGCGAGCCGGAGACCTGCTGCTGCGCATCCAATTGCGCCCCCACCCGCTCTACGGCCTCGACGGCAGCGACATCGTGCTGGAGCGCCCCGTCAGCCTCTTCATCCTGCTGGGTGGCGGAACCGTCACCATCCCCTCGCCCGTCGGCTCGCGTGAAATCGCCATCGAACCCGGCGCGGCAGCCCTGCGCGAGCAAATCATCCCCGGCGCGGGCATTCCCGCCCAAGGCAAGCGGCCAGCGGGTACGCTGCGCATACGCCTCGTCCCCGCGCTGCCCACCGCCGCAACACCCGCACTCATCACCCTCTGCCGCGCCCTCCAAGTCGAAACCCGCCAAACCGAAGAAACCGTTTTCCCAGAACTAGCCGCATGGGAGCGCCGCTGGCTGGGCGACGGAAAGATATGAAGGGCGGGCGGTAAACTGTTAATCTAAGTGCAAGGGTAAAAATTACTTCTCTCTTTATTAGCAATAAACTATCCGAAAGTTTTTAACTTGGCAAATCAAAATAATTTCTTTTTTGGCTAAAATTTTTGAAAAAATCATAAATTTATACTTCAAAAAGCAATGAGTCGAGTTGGTTTATTGAAATTTTTGGGATGACTTTATCTGGAATACGGCTACTTTTAGAAAGATTAAAAACCTTGAAAGAATCCTGTTTTTTTAGAAATTTTTCAGAAAAAATTTTGAAGCTAGGCAAAATATAGTTATCGTAATCCACATCTATTGTTGTCGGCAATATTTTTTGTGGAAAATTGCCTGATTTGTTATCATAAAAACGCCCGACAGCTTTATTCATATCCATACCAACAATAAAAACTTTCTGAAACCCTAAAGTATAAACAAGTTGCAATGCTGTGTAAACAACAGTACGGGAATTATAAAAGCCACGTGCCATGTTTTTACTAAAACCGATACGATTAATCTTTTTGCCGAACAGAGAGAAAGAGCTAATTATTTCAAGGTCATTACGCACTGACCATGCAAAACGACGGTCTGAGACATTTTTTCCAATGCAATGCCTATTGATGCGATCCAGAAAATAAAGAGGCTTGCCAAATAAGACCGTTGGATCGTTCAACCATATTTCATTATAGCTTTTGAATGTCATCGCAATATTCCATGAATTTTTACATCCGCTCACCGCAAGCTCTGGGTGTTCGTGCGGAAACCGAGAATCATCGCACACATAAAACAACGGGGACACATTTTCATCCACAAGTCGCAGGATTGAACCATTCATTGCAACAAACGGAAATTTGCTATAGCGTGAAACGGGAAAATCATTTACAGAAGCCCCAGATGCCAGCAAAAAAACGCTGCCTGAATAAATATTGTTATACTTTTCAAATTCTGACAGTGGAAGGTTAATATCATCTTCGTGCATATAATATTTCCCGTTTCTGTATGAAAGTTCAAGCATAGTGATTCCTCTAAAATAATTTTTTCATTGGAACAGCAATTCGTCTAACTGAATATAAGAAATTTTAGGCAAAATTGAATCCGGCAAACGGCTATTTTGTGAAAGATTAAAAACATGAAAACTATCTTCATGTTTCAATATTCTTTCTGAAAAAAATTTGAAACTTGGTAAGATATAGTCAACATAATCATCGTCAATATAAGACTGTGCCACATCTCCAGATTTTTCATAAAAACGACCTACCTGTTTATTGAGATCCATCCCCACGATGTATACACGTTTAAATCCCATCATATAAGCCAGTTGCACTGCCGGATAAACGATGGTTCGCGCACAAAAATAGCCTCGATCCATATTTTTGCTAAATCCAATTCTATTTTGAATTTTATTCAAGATCGAAAAATCACAAACAAAGTCTGTATCTTTTTGTACAGACCACGCAAAACGTCTATCAGAATAAATACGTGTCTTGACATATCTATCAGGATACCTATTAACACGGTTGAGCATATAAAGTGATTTCCCTATTAAAGCATTTTTATCATATTCATATATTTTATTAAAACAGCGCAAATCCATCGCAATATTTTTGGATCGCTCACAGCCCAAAACTGCAACATCAGGATGTTTTTCAGGAAAATCAGGATCAGAGCAGAGATAAAATATTGGATTGATCTCTGTACCAGAAAATCGCAATATTGAGCCATTCATTACAATAAATGGAAAACTCGAATACTTTGAAACAGAAAATTCTGCTACGGAAGCGCCTGATGCCATGATAAAAACGCTCCCCGAAAAAAAATTCTTAAGCGTTTCGAACTTTTGGAGCGGAATGTCTATATCCCTTTCATGTATATAAAATTTTTCAGCACGATGCAGAAGTTCAAGCATTTCTATCACTCCGAGAAAACGGTTCAGATTGAATAAGTAACTGGTCTAATTGATCAAGAGAAATTTTTGGAATGACAGTACTAGGCAAACGACTATTTAATGAAAGATTAAAAACTTTAAAATAATTTTGACGTTTCAAAAATTGATTGGAAAGAATTTTAAAAGAAGGAAGAATAAATTTATCATAATCAAGATCAATCTTCGTTGGTAAAACGTCAGATAAATTTTTGACACTTTTATCCATTGATACTTCAGATTTCATATTTTGCTCATAGAAACGTCCCGAGTCTTTATTTAAGTCCACTCCAATAAGAAAGACATTTTGGAATCCAAGCGTATGCACCAATTGCAAAGCAGCATAGACAATGGTGCTTGCACTATAAAAACCACGATTCACATTTAAGCTAAACCCGATGCGATTAACTTTTTTTCTGATGAAAGAAAACTGGCTAATCATTTCTGAATCATTACGAACTGACCATGCAAAACGCCGATCAGATATATTTTTGCCGTGACAATATCTATTGACTCGCTCAATAAGATAAAGCGATTTGTTTGTTAAAGCAGAATGGTCATGCGAATAAACTTCATAAAAAGAGTTAATATTCATCGCAATATGCTGTGCTGATTTACAGCCAGCGATGGCAATTTCTGGACGATTAAGCGGAAAACGTGAATCGAAACACATATAAAACAATGGCTGAATTTGTTCATCCAAAAGACGCAAAATCGAACCATTCATTGCAACAAACGGAAATTTTGCATAGCGTAACACAGGAAAATCATTAGCCGAAGCCCCCGAAGCCAGCAGGAAAACATTACCTGAATAATGATTTTTACAATCTAAAAACTTTTTGAGTGAAAACTCTACGCCATCTGCTCTTAAAGCGTGTTTTCCAGCATGGTCTATATATTCAAACATGTCCCCTCTCTTTTGAAGTCTGATGGCTCTCTATCAAGTCATTCATTTGTTCAAGAGAAATTTTCGGCAAAACAGAGTTCGGCAAACGGCTATTTAAGGATAGGTTATAGACTGAAAAATTGTCCTGTTTACTTAATAGCTTTTTTGAAAGAAGGCGAAAACTGGGTAGAATATCGCTATAATAATCAATATCAATGGTCGTTGGTTGCGCAGAGGTTCCGTCTTTTTCATAAAAACGACCACCTTTATTCAAGTCCATTCCAATAATGAATACTTTATTAAAACCCAACGTGTAAACAAACTGAAGCGCCGTCCAAACAACAGTTCGACCACCAAAGTATCCACGTGCTATATTTTTACTAAATCCCAAACTATTTGTTTTATTTTTGAGAAGTGAAAAAGCATTAATGAAATCCTTCTCTTTACGTATTAACCATGCAAAGCGTCTCTCAGAAACACGAACACTTTTGTGGCTATTAAGACAGCCTATTAAATATAGGGATTTATCCAATAAAACACTCTCACAATACTTGTGTATTTCATCATAGCACATGAGATTCATCACAAGATGCTGCGCTTGCTCGCAGCCTTTTTTTGCTATATCAGGGCATTTTCGGGGAAAAGCAGGATCCGTGCACAAATAAAACAATGGGCGAATATTCTCTTCTTCAAGGCGCAATATCGAACCATTCATGGCAATAAATGGAATATCCACATATTGTGACACTGGAAAATCTACTGCCGATGTACCAGATGCCAGTAAAAACACAGAACCTGAATAACGATTCTGGTAGTCAGAAAATGAATTCAAGGGAATAGTCAGATCATTCTCATGTAGAAAATTTATTCCATTTTTGCACAAAAGCTTAAACATCTTGCATCACCCTATGTTTTTATTTTATCGGTCAAATTTACTGTCTGCACAGCAATCACATCGTCTACATCATTACTCTGCTTTTCGTTTTGTAATGTGTAAACATGTAACGGCATCAATTGTACGCGATTTCTGCTGAAGTAAAAAAGGAAAAATGGTATCCATACCCCGATATATATTACATGGCTTGGCCTAAGCAGCGGTAGCCTTCCATTTGTTACCATGCACAATGCTCCAAACAGCATCCAATATAAAAAAAATCTGTTTCCTGCATGGATATATGAAAAACGGAACACTGTGACTATCATGTATATGAATAACACACCTCCAACGATTCCGCCAATACGTAAAATTTCCAAATACGTGTTGTGTGCATGCGATGCCAACGGTTTTCCTGAGAGGAGAATTTCCGCTGATGTTCCATACCCTTGTCCAAACAGCCAATAATCCTTAAATAAATGCAAACACTTATTCCATATATAAAATCGATAACTTTCAGCCTTAAATCTTTCCAAAAGAGGATGGTCTAAATAATTAAAAAAAAGAAAAACCACTCCTACAGAAATGAACATAAAAAGAAAATCTTCTTTTTTTCGCCTATATAACGAAATACAAAACAGCACCAACATAGCCGATAAAAGAGGCCCACGGCTTTTAGATAAAACCATGAGAAACCCACACAGCATCATTGTTGCAACAAGCAATAACTTTAACAGTATAGCTTTCCCAGAAAAAAAATACCATGATGCAATAATAGGAATTCCAAAAAGTAATGATGTATTTATTGCATGATCATTTCCCCATCTATTTATGCTCTGAATAGTAAATCGCTGTTCCTTCAAGGACGGCAAACAAATCCATTGTTGCAACCATAAGCCAATATAGCATGCTGCAATTACCCCTCCTATGATAATGACACTTTTTATTAAAATCCTTTCAGAAACATTTTGTGTAATAACATCAGCGGACAATGCTAAACACAGCATAAAAAATGTGTCCTTAGCCGCCCTCAACATACTCCCCTCTCCCCAAAAAGCACTGATCGTCAAGTAACCTAAGAAGAGCGTACACGCGAAGAGTACCCGTTTATCTCGTACACATTCAAACCTTGAGACAAGGCATAGCAACACTACTGGCAATGCAACGCCTAACAAATAGCACTGATAAATTTTGTGTCTATACAAAACATAAAAACTTATCATATGCACAAAAAAACCGACCACTATCCAATTACGTAAATAGCGATCTAACCGATCTTTATTCGACGAAAAAAAAATCTCCATACTTAAGCCTCTTTTTGATCTAATAGTAGATCATGTGAATGTTCGCTTCTCTCTTCCACCCAAAATAGCTCATGCCTACGCACTGCTTTCCTGAAATAGTCATTCTCTCCGTAAGGCGGATGCCTACGCCTTAAAACTAGCCGCTGCAACACGCAGCGGCAACGCTTTTTCAGAGACAGCGGCACAGCAGTGAGGTCGTGCATCATACCTAGCGCCAAGGCTTTGTCAATCTGACACGATTTTTCCAACCGTAGCGCCCAAGGTACGAAAGGCGCGTACTCTTCAAAGAGCGGAGGCGGCGCGATGCCGCAGTGCGCTTCGCCCATCGGCCAGCGATCCGTGCCACTGAGGTGGTTCGCGTAATAAATCAGAGCCGCTGGCTGCCAAGCGAGTTCTGCCAAAGCCTCGCTCACGGCATAGTGAGCCGCCACATGGTCGGGATGCGGATCAATCTGCGGATGCGGCAGCACAATGGCATCTGGCTTTGCCGCCAGAATGATTTCGCGCAAATCGGACAGAAGATTTTTCCATGAGGGCAGGCCGTTCTGGTCACTTGAAAGCCCAATGTGGTTGAATGACCGAAAGGGGCGTGTATCGCAAATATCCGCATCCCGCGACGCGATGACTTCAGCAGGCGCGGACTGCATAGCAGGAAGCTGAAGCCCAAAATATCCCAACTGGACAGCGCGTTCAGCAGGGATGCCGCCCCATCTGGGAATGGCAACGCTGTCCCAAGATCGCAAGCGCCCTTTGAACCGCGCAGCTTCCGCGCTGTTCAAGCCGAAACGCCGATAATGCCCGGATTCGGTCTCACCCGCCGTCAGCGTCACGATCCAAGCCTCCTCGGCTTGGCTGTAAAGTCCAAAAGCAGCCAGTTCGGCATCATCGGCATGCGGCGCAACGACCAGCAGTCGCTTTTGCCGATAATCGGGATGCACCGCCCGCCAAAGCCGAGGCAAACCCTCCAAGCGGCAGTGCTTTCCCCGTAAAGACAGGCCGGAACCCTGCCCCGCCCGCAAGAAGCCCGCAAAGCCGGTGAGGTTCAGGACGCGCACACCGGACGCGCCGCGCTCAAAAGTCTGGCAGTCCGCCTCTGTACCTTCCGCCTCAATCCGTACAGACGGGTCAAACAGGCGACCCATCCAATCGGAACGCAACGTCACCTCAAGCAGCAGCGTATCGTTCTCGTCAGGCGGCACGGCATCGTCGCCCAGCATCAGCCGTCCGCCAGAAAAGGCGACCGACACTGCGTCAAGCAGCCCGTCGAAGCGGTAGGTGTAATCCGCATTAGGTGCATAAAACACATGATCGGCAAACCAGATTTCGTGCACTGCCCAACTCAGTCCAAGCAGCGGCAAAACCCACACAGGCTCCGCCCACAAGCCAACCGCCACCAGCAGGCAGCCCCAAATGGCTAGCGCGACGCGCTTTTTCCGGCGATGGCGCTTGAGGAAGCTCTCCTTGCGAAAACTCATCCGACGTTACCTTCTCTCGCCATCGAAGAGGGGCTGTACGCCGCCATCATGGGGAGCCGCCAGAAAGATGTTGCCGCCACTTCATCGGAAAACTTTTGCCGCATATGCGCTTCTGCCCGTGTCGCATAATCTTCCGCCAGACATGAGATCGAATGTCGAATCAGCGTTTGTGCCAAGGCATCAATATCTCCCGCAGGAAACAAATCGCCGATGCCTTCTACGACTTCGCGCCCGCCGCCCCTGTCGCTGCACACAACCGGCAGATGAGCCGCCATTGCCTCCAAAAAAACCATACCGAACGGCTCTCTTTCGGAAGCCAGCACAAAAATATCGAAGGCTTTGAAATAGCGTTTTCCGTCATCTACCTGCCCCAGAAAACGGACGGCATTCTGGATGCCCAATGCCTGCGCCAGCGCCTTGAGCGCCTCTTCCTCCCGCCCGCTTCCCATGATGGCCAGCATGCTGCCCGCCGGAAGCGCCGGCAAAGCTGCCGCAAAAGCGCGGATCAGCACCGGGTGATCTTTTTCCGGGTGCAAGCGCCCGGCGCAGCCGACGATCCAGCCTTGCGGCGGCAGCCCCAGCAGGGCGCGGGCGCTCTCCCGTGGCAGCAGGGTAGCCTGCGCCGCCGCAAGATCCATGCGGTTGTGCAAGGTCTCAATGTGGTCATGGGACCAGCGAGGCAGCGCGGCACGTATGCTGTCGCGCACGGCATCGGAAACGCCCAGAAGACGCAGCCGCTTTTTGAACACATTCGTATAGAGCCGACGAAAAAAGCGCCGATACTCCCGAAAGTCGTGGTTCACGCCGATGACCATCAAGCGCGTGGCGAAAAGAGCGGTGTAAATGGATTGATGCAGATGCGCGATGCAGAAAGCAAAGTCACGCGAGGCGGCAATGCGCCGCACGTCCCGAATGGCCCGCAGCTTGAGGTTGCTGATCTCGGATTGCTTGTATCCGAGAAAAATCACCTCATCCGAGTCCATTTCCCGCTCGGCTTTCTCGTCAGGAGGCCCCTTTAGCTGAACCGTGACCACTTTGTAAGGAGTGCCCCGAAACAGACGGGCGTACTGACCCGCGCAATCCGCGAGCGGACTTTGATAGCCGTAACAGACCTGTAGGATGCTATCGGGCGTTTTGCTCATCTATCACCTTTTCAGATCAGTGGCCTATCTCGCAGGCCGCCTGCACGGAGGCCAGACGGCGATCCGGGCGAGCAACGAAAGGATTTTTTTCGTCCCAAGCAAAACCCGCCAGAACCGACGAAATCATGTGTTCGACTTCTGCGGATTTATCCGGGTAAAAAATGATGTCCTGCAAGCGTTTGTCGTACCAGGAAGTCACGAAGGCGCGGAACGTTTCGACGCCCACCATGAGCGGCTTGGCGTATTCCTGATCCCAGTCGACCTGTTCGCCAGCCAACTGCCGCAGCAGCGCCTTGACGGCCAAATCCGACGACTTGAACGCAATCGTGACACCGGAAGAAAACACCGGGTCGAGAAATTCGGTGGTATTCCCAAGCAGGGCAAAGTTGCGCCCGTGCAGCGCCTTGACGTTGGCGGAATAGCCGATGATGTTGCGCACCGGCGTGTCCCACACCGCGCCTCTGAGCAGTTTTGCCAGATTTGGCGTGCGCGCCACACGATCCAGAAGCTGCTCTTTGTTTTCGCGGGCATCGAACTGCTCGCGCCGCCCCACGACGCCGAACGAGGAGCGCCCGTTGGAGAAAGGAATCAGCCAGAACCAGACATCGGTCTCATCAGGCGGCACCGAAATCAAAATGCAGTTGCGGTCAAAGGTCGCGTAAGGGTCTTGCGCGATGCGGTCTTCGATATGCGTAAAAATCGCCTGCCGCACCGGCAAATCCGAAGGGCATTCCAGATCGAGCAATCTGGGCAGCACCCGCCCGTAGCCGCTGGCGTCGAGCAGGAAATTCCCCGTGATCTGGTACGTTTCGCCGCCTTCGCCGCGCACGGTCACGACAGGCTTTTCGCCCGCCACATCCACGGCAGTCACTTCATGGAGGTAGCGCAGATCCGCGCCCATGCGCACGGCGGCATCGGCCAGCACTTTGTCGAAAACGCCGCGCTGCACCTGATACGTCGTACCCCAGCCCTCGGTGAACTTGTTGCGGAAATCCACCTTGGCGCGCTTGTCGCCACACGCGAAAGCCGCGCCGCACTTGAACTGAAAGCCCGCTTCGACAACGTCTTGGAGCATCCCGGCCGCTTCGATGAATTCCATGCTCTGCGGCAAAAGGCTCTCGCCAATGATGAAACGCGGAAAAGCCTCTTTTTCGAGGATCGTCACGCCGCGCCCCGCGCGACGCAACAGCCCTGCCGCCACCGATCCAGACGGCCCCGCCCCGATAATGAGCACATCGCAAGATTCCTGACGCATAGAGCATTCTCCAATGAACTGAAAAAATTTTAGAAAAACACGCTGAAATCGCGGCAAAGAAGCGAACCGCTATCACGGGCGGAGCACGGCAGCCATGACGTTTGATCCGTCCCGCCGCAAACCAAGCATTTTGTTTCTGAAAATCGCCCCGAGTCTACTCAAAAACAATAGGGAATCCCAGTGTTTTAGAATCGCGCCATCTTCCCGTGGCACTCCTTGCTACTTTACTCGAAGGTGTCGAACGGCGAGTTCTCGGTGGTCGCGTAGGTCACGACGTTGCGCCGCAAGTCCATCTATCTATATGAATCAAAACGCTATGTCAATCATACGTAAAATACGCCATAATTAGACGTAAAATGATGATGATGACCTTTTGGGCTTGCTGCGGGTGAGCTTGCAGGACGGCTGCCCCACGATCTGAAAGTCAGTGGTTGCTCATCACGAACGGGCGGGCACGGTGGGCGGGACGATCTGCCCGCGCCACGGGCTGGCAAGCTCGGACGACTGCCGGGTCGCCGGGGACTACTTCCCGTCCAGCGCCACGGCTTGGACGATGTTCTCGAACTGCGCCGCACTTCGGGCTGGCGCTGCAACAGGTATCAGAGCACCGCCTTGTTGTCGATCAGCTTGCCGAGGTATCCGTGCGCCAGTACCAGCATCAGCACATCCTGTCTGTAGGACTGCTCGATAAGGGCAGCCATCTTTTACCAGCCTCTTCAGCAGCGGCCGCCATAGCCTTCGGGTTTTTCTGGGCAACCTCAAGCATTGCATACGGATTTCCTCCGAAATTGCTGTCGAGGACATCCTGCGTAACGAACGGGGTGTAGTTGATGCTTATGCCTCCAACTGCACTGGACTTGTGCTGCTCGCTAGATACGCTGACGTCATGGGATGATCTGTATTCTTTTTTGATGGCCGCTTCAGTTTTTTCACCGGATTGCGCGGCAGTGGATGCA
>JAITVD010000028.1 GCA_031285965.1 Azoarcus sp. | reverse complement strand
GATGAATTAGGAAAAGAAATAGGAAGCGAATATAAATGGGAATCTCAATATTATGGATACAGTGAAGGCAGAAAAGAACATATTATAAAAAGAATATCTGAAAAATATATAAAATGTATTGACAGAGAATATGATAAAAATAATAAATTAATTAATGAAAATGAAGTTATAAAATTAGATACAGCCAATCGCTATGATTCAAAAAATGTAAAGGAAATATTTTCAAAAATACAAGAGGATACAGAAAAAGTATTATATTTTGTAAATGAATTATCGAATATAAATAGTTTTATCAAAAAAGATACAACAGGAATAATATCAAATGAAATTAAAAAGGAGATAATACATAATTATTGTGGATAAAATAATGGAGTACGACCCTACGTCGCATAACAGGACTGTATGCGTTCCGCCGCCGTTCGGCGGCTCCAGGGTTCCGCAAAACCGCAGTCGGGCTAGCGCCCTTTATGCGGTTTTACTCCACCCACAGTTTGGGCAGGGGGCAACGCTCCGCGTTGCCCTATTGCCCGACCTATAGTATTTCCATCAAAAAATAAAATAGCTATTTCTATAGCGCATCAGCCGGAAACGCCTCCTCATCGAACGCGCTGCGTATCCATTGAGGTTCGGCGGTGTTTCCGAACAGGACGACATCGAAGCGGCAAGGGTGGTTTTGATACGCTTGTCCGTCCCCGATGAGCCAGCATTTCGCGGCGAAGATGATGCGCCGCCGTTTGGCGGGGGTGATGCTCTCTATCGCGCCGCCAAAACGGGAATTTGTGCGCAGGCGCACTTCGACGAATACCAGCGTGCCGCTTTCTAGGCAGATTAAGTCGAGTTCCCCGCCTCGGCAGGAGACGTTGCGGGCGAGGATTTTGAGGCCGTGAGTGGCCAGCCACGCGGCGGCGCGTTCTTCGGCTTTTCGCCCGCGCACTTGCGCCAAAGGGGCGGGGGCTTTCACAATCCTATTTTGCTGCGTCTTTTCCGGTTTTCGCCCCATGAACCAGCCCATTGCTCTGTCCTTGCCTGAAACGCCATTGTTATTTGTGGTGGCAACCCCGCTCGGGAACTTGCGGGATTTGTCGCCTAGGGCGCGTGATACGCTGGCGGCGGTGGATGCCATTGCCGCCGAGGATACCCGGCACAGCCAGAGATTGCTAGATGCTTACGGCATTCGTGCGAAACGCTTACTTTCATTGCACCAGCATAACGAGCAGGAAGCTGCCGGAAAAATCATCGAAATGCTGGGCAATGGGCAGCATGTCGCGCTGATAACGGACGCGGGCACGCCCGCGATTTCCGACCCCGGCGCACGGCTGGTGGCGCGGGTGCGGGAAGCGGGCTACGCGGTGTCGCCGATTCCCGGCGCTTGCGCGGCGGTGGCGGCGCTGTCGGTCGCGGGCATTGTTGAAGGCGGTTTTCGTTTCATTGGTTTCTTGCCCGCGAAGGCGCTTGCCCGGCACTCGGCGCTCATGGCGCTGGCGGGCGAGCGCGACGCGATGGTGTTTTATGAAGCGCCGCACCGCGTCGCGGAATGCGTGGCCGACATGGTTGCGGCATTCGGCTGCGGGCGAGAAATCCTCATCGCCCGCGAATTGACCAAGCTGCACGAGGAGATTGCCGCGATGCCATTGTCTGAGGCGGGAGCGTGGTTCGCCGGCAATGATAATCGCAAGCGCGGCGAGTTCGTTCTCGTCGTCCGTGGCGCGGATGCGCCTGACGGAGCCGAGGCCGAGGCTCTGCGCGTCCTCGGCCTGCTGCTGGATAATTTGCAGCTTCGGTCGGCGGTGCGGCTGGCGGCTAAAATTACGGGGATGCCGCGTAAAGGACTTTATGCACAGGCTCTTAAACAACGCAGATGAGATAATTTTTTTACCCGGAACCTGAGCATGGCAAACGAAATGTTGATGCAAGGAACATTACATGCGGCGGCGCATGATCTGATGCCTTTCCACGCGAAGGAAATTTCTTTCCTGACTTTGACCCGCCCGGACGACTGGCATCTGCATGTGCGCGATGGCGACGCTTTGGACGTGGTCGTGCCGCACTCCGCCGCTTGCTTTGGGCGTGCGCTCATCATGCCGAATCTGCGTCCGCCGGTGACGACGACGGTACAGGCGCTTGCCTATCGGGAGCGTATTCTCGAAAGCGTCCCGGAGGGCATGGATTTCGAGCCTTTGATGAGTTTGTATCTCACCGACAATACGCCGCCGGAGGAAATCGACTGCGCAAAGGCAAGCGGCATCGTCATGGCGGCCAAGCTGTACCCGGCGGGCGCGACAACCCATTCCGACGCGGGCGTGACCGCAATCGACCTCATCCATCCGGTGCTGGAGCGCATGGAAAAACGCGGGCTGGTGCTGTGCGTGCATGGGGAGTGCACCGCGCCGGACGTGGATATTTTCGACCGCGAGCGGGTGTTCATCGAGAAAACGCTCTCCCCGCTGGTACGGCATTTCCCTGGCCTCAAGATTGTGTTCGAGCACATCACCACGTCCGAGGCTGCCCAGTTCGTGCGAGCCGCCGGGGGCAATGTGGCCGCGACCGTGACCGCGCACCATTTGCTGTATAACCGCAACGCGCTCTTTGCCGGGGGGCTGAGACCCCATCATTACTGCTTGCCCGTGCTTAAGCGCGAAACCCATCGGCGCGCGCTCCTCAAGGCGGTGTGTTCCGGCTCGCCCCGTTTCTTCCTTGGAACCGATTCCGCGCCGCATGCGGCTCACACGAAAGAGTCCTCATGCGGCTGCGCGGGCTGCTATACCGCGCCGCTGGCGCTGGCGCTGTATGCCGAAGCGTTTGAAGCCGAGGGCGCGCTGGATCGCCTTGAAGCGTTCGCCAGCCTGAACGGGCCGGCGTTCTATGGCTTGCCGCCCAATCAGGACAAAGTCACGCTTCGTCGGCAGCCTGCGGAAGTGCCGCCGCATTACGGCTATGAAGGCGGCAAGCTGGTTCCGCTGCGCGCGGGAGAAACAGTTGCGTGGAGTTTGGAAAACGCCGCGCCCGGCGGAGAATCGTCATGACATTTCCATGTGGAACCGCACTGCTTCGTGCTTGTGCGCTGCTGGCCGCGCTGCCGCTTTTTGCGGCTTGCGAGAACGGCGCGACCGCGATGAGCATCGAAAACAAGGATCACGCGCTGGTGCTCGTCCGCGAGCAGCCCGTTTTTTGGGATGACAAGATCGAGCAATACATTGTTGCTTCCCGCCTGCCAGAGTGCCAGCGGCGGGTGAAGATACATCCCGACCGGGTGGCGATGACGCCTATTGCCGTGTATGAAGCGGGTCATTTGCTGTGGGCGATGAATCAGGGGGCACAGTGGTATTTGGTCAGCACTGAAGAATGCCGGGTGCAGGACTGGGACAATCCCGGCGGACAGCCGCCCGGCGCGGCAGCGGGCAGTTTCGGGCAGCGCGGCGGCCAACTCGCCTTCACATCCGCCTCTCCTCCGGCAGGGCGCTGAGCCTCGCGTCGGGCAGGGCGGCCAGCCTTGCTTTTGCGCTGTTCCGTGCTGTTATCACGGCAAGCGCCCGGAGAAATATGCAACAGTCACTTGACAGGACAGAAAGCATAGAATGCCGGACGCTTTGTTTGCTTCCTGCAACCTGATGGCGCATCCGAAGGGAGAGAGAGATGCCAGTCGGCTCAAAAAAAACGATCCGTACAAAAGTGGCCTTGGTACTGACGGGCATCGTCATCGTGGTGACGGCGGTGCATGTGGGCTTAGGCGTTCTGGCGATGCAGGAGAAGCTGCTCGATACGGTTGAGGGCGACGCGGCGGTCATTACCGATGTGGCGGACAGGCTTGTCTCAACCCACTTGGCGCTGCTGAAAGCGGAAGCGAGAGCCGCTGCGGCTAGGATGGTTGAGGTTCCAGACCAGCAGCTCAAGCAGTTTTTGAAAGACACGCCCGTCCTGAGCGCCAACTTCATTTCCATGACAGTGTTCAGCCGCGAGGGCATCATCGCTTCGCATGGGGACTATCCCGCGCCGGTCTCTCTGCTGAAAACGAGCGAATATCTGCCCAAGGCGTTCGACGGGCTTTCAGCCGTGTCCACGACGCGCTGGAACGAAAAAGGAAAGAAGCAGGTGATGTATGTCTACGTTCCGGCTGGTCAGGACAGGGTACTGGCGGTAACGATCTCCGGGACGTTCTTCAGCGACTTCGTCTCCGACATCCGACTTTGGAAAACGGGAAACATCTTCGTGATAGATGGCAGGGGAACCCTCATCGCAAGCATGCAGCCGTCCCTTGTTTTTGAGCGGACGAGTTTCGTTGAAATGGGACGCGATAAATCCGAATACAAAGAAATAAGCGATTTTTTTGAAGGAATGTCCAAAGGAAAGGAAGGGGTCGGAACGTATACGCTGGCTGGGGTCAAGCGGCTCTGCGTCTGGAAAAAGGTTACGGATTCGGCGGCCAACTGGACGTTGGGGGTCGCGGCGCCGCTGAACGAAAGCCCGGTGTTTCAGGCGCAGATGAACCTCGTTTTTTCCGGGCTGGTTTTTGCCGCTTTGGGCATTTGCCTCGTTCTTCTCATCTCCAAAAAGGTGGCGCAGCCTTTCGAGAGGCTTGAGGAGCAGAACAGGGAACTGGTCGAACTCAATGCGGCGGTGGGCGCGGCGAACGAGGCGAAGAGCCGCTTCCTTGCGAACGTGAGCCACGAGATGCGCACGCCGATGAACGCGATCATCGGCCTCTCGGAACTGGTGCTGGGCGACGACGATATTCAGGGCGATGCGCGGGGCAAGCTGGAAAAGGTGTATGGGGCGGGCATGACGCTGCTGGGCATCGTCAACGACATCTTGGACATCTCGAAGATCGAGTCCGGGAAGTTCGATCTTGTCCCCGATGAATATGACCTGCCGAGCCTCATCAACGACACGGTGGCGCTCAACATCATGCGGATTACCGAAAAACCCATTGAGTTCAGGCTCTCGATTGAGCCGTCCCTGCCGGCCCGGCTGCTTGGCGATGACTTGCGCGTCAAGCAGGTGTGCAACAACCTGCTGTCCAACGCCTTCAAATATACGAAACAGGGCGTTGTGGAATGGCGGCTCTCCTGCGAGCGCGACGGCGATGACGTTTGGGTGACGTGCGAAGTGTCCGACACGGGCATTGGCATTAAGCCCGAGGACATCGGCAAGCTGTTCGCGGCATACAGCCAAGTGGACACGCGCTCGAACCGCAAGATAGAAGGAACGGGCCTTGGGCTGGTGCTGGCGCGGCGGATGGTGGAGATGATGGACGGCAGCATCGGGATTCGCAGCGAGCACGGCAAAGGGAGCACGTTTACGGCGCGGTTCCGGCAGAAATACGTCTCTGACGCGGTGATTGGCGAGGAGGTCGTGCAGAACCTAAAGAGCCGGGGCTACGCTAGGAGCCGTTTGGAGTCGAAGGCGCGGCTCGTGCGTGTGCAGCTTCCCTATGCGCGGGTGCTGGTCGTCGATGACGTGCCGACCAACCTCGATGTGGCGCGCGGGATGCTCAAGCCCTACGGAATCAAGGTGGATTGCGTGGCCAGCGGCGCGGAGGCGGTGGAACTGATTCGGGAAGAGCGCGTGGCCTATGACGCGATTTTCATGGACCACATGATGCCGGAGATGGACGGCATCGAAGCGGTGCGCATCATCCGCGAGGAAATTGGCACCGACTACGCCCGGAACATCCCGGTCATCGCCATGACGGCCAACGCAATCATCGGCAACGAGGAAATGTTCCTGCGCAGCGGCTTTCAGGCGTTTATTGCCAAGCCAATCGACATCATGCTGCTGGATTCCGTGATTCGGCACTGGATACGCGACAAGAGCCAGGAAACGGGGCATGTCGGAGCGGCTATTCAGGCGGGCGGAGGCATGGCGGCGGAAGAGGCGCGCGCGGGCATCGAAGGGGTCGATCTTGCGGGATGCCTTAATCGCTTTGGCGGTGACATGGAAACGGTGCGCGGGGTGCTCGCTTCCTATGCGCGGAACGTCCCGGCGCTGCTGGAGAAGGCGCGGAACGTGTCGGTCGAGAATCTGGCGGAGTATGTGGTGGTCGTCCACGGCATCAAGGGCGCAAGCTACGGTATTTGCGCGGAAGAAGTCGGCTCGCAGGCGGCGGAACTGGAGCGCATTGCGCGGGCGGGCGACTTTGCGGCGGTTGCCTCCGGCAACGGCGCGTTTTTGTGCGCCGCCGAAGCTCTGGCAGGGCGAATTGCGGCTTGGCTGTCTGCCGCGCCAGCGGACGCGGGGCTATAATCCGCCCCTTGGGAAGTCCGCTAGGCAGTCGCCGCGCATGAAACATTGCGCGGAGGAAAGTCCGGGCTCCGCAGAGCAAGATGCCGGCTAACCGCCGGGCGCCGCGAGGCGACGGAAAGTGCAGCAGAAAACAAACCGCCGATGGCTCGCGCAACGCGAGATCAGGCAAGGGTGAAATGGTGGGGTAAAAGCCCACCGCAGGACTGGCAACAGGACTGGCACGGCAAACCCCATCTGGAGCAAGGCCAAATAGGGAAGCGATGGCGCTGCTCGCGCCGCTTCCGGGTAGGCTGCTGGAGCGCCACGGCAACGCGGCGCCAAGATGAATGACTGCCCGATGCCCCCCAAAGGGCATCCGACAGAACCCGGCTTATTGGCGGGCTTCCCTTACTTCCCACTTTTTTTGAACTGTCCCGAACAGGTTTTTTTCGCCACGCGCTTCACGCGCGGGGGGCTTGCTGCGCATGCCGACAGGTTGGCGATAATTTTTCCCACTTTTCGACACATTTAATGTTCTTTGGCAGCAATGTGATTGTTAGCTTTGATTTTTAATAAATTATTGGTTTTGTGTGGAAAAAGGCATAAAAATTGACCCTAAAAATATTTCACTTTTCAATTGAAATGGACGACAATCAAAGAAATGGGTGGTGTGTAGTGGGGTTTGGTGGGGATTCGTGATGTTTGTGTTGTAGAGGGGAGCAATGTTTCAGGGGGCGGCGGACATCAATCTCGATGCCAAAGGGCGCTTTGCGATTCCATCCAAGTATCGTGAGGCGTTGGTATCGGAAGATGGGCGGGTTGTAATAGCCGCCCATCCGCACGGCTGCCTGCTCGTCTACCCCGTGCATGCCTGGGAGCCGATTCGTGACCAAGTGCTAAGCGCCCCGAGCCTTGACCCCCGCGCGGCTTCGCTGAAGCGCCTGATCGTCGGTTTAGCTCAGGAAGAAACACTCGACAGCGCCGGGCGGGTGCTCATCATGCCAAAGCTGCGCAAACACGCCGGACTGGAAAAAGGAATCTGCCTGATCGGGCAAGGCTCGCATTTTGAACTCTGGTCGGATGAGAGATGGCTGCTGCAAGAGCAAGCCATCATGAATATTGGCGAGACCGGGCTGCCCCCCGGCTTTGAGAATTTGGCCTTCTAAGGGGGTGACATGCACGTTACCGTGTTGCTCCACGAAGCGGTTGATGCCCTAGCGGTCAAGGAGGGCGGCATCTACGTCGACGGCACGTTTGGCCGTGGCGGGCATAGCCGCGAAGTGCTTGGCAGGCTCTCGCCGTCGGGCAGGCTCATCGCGCTTGACCGCGACCCGCTCGCCATCGAGGCAGGGCAGTCCATTGATGATGCCCGCCTGACCCTTGTCCATGCCCCGTTCAGCGAGCTTGGCGCGGTGCTCGACCGCCTCGGCATCGGTGAAATCGACGGCGTGCTGCTCGATCTGGGCGTCTCTTCGCCCCAGCTTGATGACATGGCTAGAGGCATGAGTTTTCGTTTCGACGCGCCGCTCGACATGCGCATGGACAACAGCCGTGGGCAGACTGCGGCGCAATGGCTGGCGGAAGCCTCCGTCGCCCAAATCACAGAGGTGCTGAGGGAATATGGAGAAGAACGGTTTGCTTATGCGATTGCAAAGGCGATTGCAGATGCTCGGGCAGGGGAACCTGTTGCAACCACAGGACAACTTGCCGAGATCGTGGAAAAAGCGGTCCGTACACGCGAGCCGGGGCAGCACCCGGCGACACGCAGCTTCCAGGCTTTACGGATTTTCGTTAATCAGGAGCTTGAAGAACTGAAACAGGTTTTACCAGTGTGCGCGGGGCGGCTTCGTGCGTGCGGGCGGCTTGTGGTCATCAGCTTCCATTCGCTTGAAGACCGCATCGTCAAACGCTTCATGCGAGACGAAGCCAATCCGCCACGCCTGCCGCCGCGCTTGCCGATAAAGGCTGCCGACCTGCCCCGTCCGCGCCTCACGCTGGTGGGTCGCCCCCGGCATCCCGGCGCGGATGAGGTGCAGCGCAACCCGCGCTCGCGCAGCGCGGTGATGCGGGTGGCGGAACGCTGTGGGGGGCGGGCGGCATGATACGGTTCGATGCCCTGCTCATGACCTTGCTCATCGTGCTGGCCACGGCCAGCGGGCTAGGCGTGATCGCCGCGCAGCATGAAGTTCGGAAGCTGCATTCCGCGCTCGAACGCGAACAGGTGCGCGAGCAGAATCTGGATGTGGAATGGGGGCGGCTGCAAATCGAACAAAGCACGCTGGCCGCGCACCGCCAGGTCGAGGACATTGCGCGTGAACGTCTGGGAATGGTGTCGCCCGACGCGAGGCAGATCATTGTGCTGGAGGGTGAGAGGCCATGAGCCGGATCGGGAAAACCGTCACCTTCAACCACAATCCTTTGCTCCTGCGCGGGCTGCCGCAGTGGCGCGGGCGCTTGGTGCTGGCCGTGCTGCTCGCGGGCATGTCCGTGCTATTGGGGCGCTCTATCTATCTACAGGGCGTTCATAACGAATTTTTGCAAACCAAAGGGGAGATGCGCTATGCGCGGGTGCAGGAAGTCCCCGCCACTCGCGGGCGCATTGCCGACCGTCATGGCACTTTGCTGGCGGTCAGCACGCCAGTCAGTTCGATCTGGGCTTTGCCGGGCGAGGCCAGCCTGCTTGAGCCGGGGCAGTTGCGGCAGCTTGGGCAGTTGCTCGAAATGAGCGTTGCCGACCTCAACGCCCGCCTCGCGAGCGAGCGCGATTTCGTCTTTCTCAAGCGCCAGATTTCCCCCGAACTTGCGGAGAAGGTTGCGGCGCTCAACTTGTCCGGCATTTACCAGCAGCAAGAATTCCGCCGCTATTACCCGAGCGGCGAAGTCATGGCGCACATGCTTGGCTTCACCAACGTCGAAGACCGTGGGCAGGAAGGCATCGAGCTAGCCTTTGAGCGCCTGCTTGCCGGACAGTCGGGTTCCCGCCGGGTCGTCAAGGATAGGCGCGGGCAGGTTGTGGAGGACGCGAAATCCATTCGCCCGCCGCGTGACGGCGAGGACGTGATGCTGGCGATGGATGCCAAGGTTCAATATTTGGCGTACACCGCTTTGCATGACGCGCTCCAGCAACACCGCGCCAAAGCCGGTTCAGTGGTGGTCATCGACGTTCGCACCGGGGAAGTGCTGGCGCTGGTCAACGCGCCCGCTTTCAACCCCAATAACCGCAGCCGCCTGAGCGGGGAGCAGTTGCGCAACCGGGGATTTACCGACACGTTCGAGCCGGGTTCGGTCATGAAGCCCTTCATCGCCGCAATGGCCATCGAGAGCGGAAAATTCCGCGCCACGACGCCCATCGACACGCATTCCGGCAGATTCAGCGTCGGAAACCGCACGATTCACGATACGCATGCCTATCGCTCGCTCACAGTGGCGGAAGTTATCCAAAAGTCTTCCAACGTTGGCGTGGCAAAGATGGGGCTGGCGTTTGAACCTGAAACCATGTGGAAGCTCTATGACCGGCTCGGTTTTGGTTCCCCGCCCGGTTTGGGTTTCCCCGGCGAGGCTAGCGGCAGCCTGCGAGCGCCCAGCACATGGAAACCGATTGAACAGGCAACGATGTCCTACGGCCACGGCATTTCGGTTTCCCTGATTCAGATTGCCCGTGCCTATCTCGCGCTCGCCCGCGACGGCGATCTCGTGCCGCTGTCGCTGACCCGCGTCGATGCGCCGCCGACCGGAACGCAGGTCTTTTCGCCGAAGGTGGCGCGGGAAATGCGCCAAATCATGGAAACGGTTGTCAGTCCGGGCGGCACGGCGATCCGCGCCCAAGTATCGGGCTATCGCGTCGCGGGCAAGACGGGAACCGCCAACAAAATCGAAAACGGGCGTTACGTCAATAAATACGTTTCATCCTTCGTCGGCTTGGCACCGGTGTCGGATCCGAGGCTGGTCGTGGCGGTGATGATTGATGAGCCTTCGGGCAATCAGCATTTCGGCGGCATGGTGGCCGCGCCCGTGTTCGCGCAAGTGACCGAAGGCGCATTGCGCGCCTTGAGCGTGGCACCTGACGCGCCGTCCATGCCTTTGCAGTTGACCGCGATGGGCGATGGGCGCGAGCGGAAAGGGAGGGGCATGTGATGCGCGCGCAAGATGTGCTCATCCGACTTGCCGAAGCGGGTATCCGTCCCCGTGGCATGAGCGTGGATTCTCGCCGCGTCAGGGACGGGGATGTATTCGCGGCTTGGCCGGGCGCGGCAAATGACGGTCGGCGGCATATTGGCGCGGCGCTGTCCCGAGGCGCTTCGGCGGCGCTTTATGAAAGCGGAGACGGTTTCCGGTTTCCCGAAGCGGATCGGCCTGTTTTTGCGATTGAAGGCTTGCGGGCGCTGGCCGGTTATCTGGCAGACGAAATTTACGGCAAGCCTTCTGAAAAACTGTGGCTGGCCGGGGTGACGGGAACCAATGGCAAAACCTCCATTAGTTACTGGATAGCTCGTGTGCTCGAAACCCTCGGGAATCCTTGCGGAATCATCGGGACATTGGGCAGTGGGTTTCCCGACGCGCTGGCGGCAGGCATGAACACCACGCCGGACGCGGCGGAGGTGCATCGGCTGCTGGCGGGTTTTCTCGCGTCTGGCGCACAGGCGGCGGCGATGGAAGTCTCCTCGATCGGCGTTGACCAAGGGCGGGTCAATGGAGTGCGGTTCGACGTGGGTGTGTTGACCAACCTCACGCAAGACCATCTCGACTATCACGGGACGATGCGGGCTTACGGCGAGGCGAAAGCGCGTTTTCTCGATTTGCCCGAAGCGGGCGCGGCCATCAATCTCGATGACGGTTTCGGCGCGGAACAAGCCGCCCGCCTTGCGGCGCGTGGCAAGCGGGTCATCGGCTTTAGCCTGAATGAGCGCGTCAGCGCCCCGGCGGGCGTTGAAAAGCTCCTTGCCTCGGATGTTCGTGCCAATCCCACGGGGCTGCGTTTCGACGTGCTCTGGGAGGACTGCCGGGTGGCGCTGGATGTAAGTCTCGTGGGCCGGTTCAACGCCTCCAACCTGCTGGCGGTCATCGGTGCGCTGCTGCTGCGCGGCGAGGCGCTAGATGAGATTGCCGAGGCTGTGAAAACGCTTGCGCCCCCGCTGGGCAGGATGCAATTGATCGGCGGCGGCGAGCCGCTGGTCGTCGTCGACTATGCCCACACGCCGGACGCGCTTGCCAAGGCGCTTGAAGCGGCGCGTGAAACCGCGAAGTCGCGTGGCGGGCGGCTCATCTGCGTGTTTGGCTGCGGCGGTGGGCGCGATACGGGCAAGCGCCCGCTGATGGGCGAGGCGGCGGCGAGGCTGGCCGACCGGGTGCTCGTCACCAGCGACAACCCGCGCTTTGAAGCGCCGCAAAAAATCATCGACGACATTCTCAAAGGCGCTGGCTCGGAAGCCGCTGCCGTGGTTGATCGGGCGGAGGCGATTCAGCTTGCCGTGAATGAAGCTGGCGCGGCAGACGTGGTGCTTGTTGCGGGCAAAGGGCACGAGCCTTATCAGGAAATTTGCGGCGAGCGGCATCCGTTCTCCGATGCCGAGCAAGCCCACCGTGCGCTCGCTGCGCGTGGGAGGGCATCACCATGATGACGCTTGCCGAGGCGCTCGACCTGCTGGCCTCTCGCGGGATGCAAGAAAACCGCGCACGGGGCGCGGCGCGAATCGAGGCAGTGGGAACCGACAGCCGGGCCATCGCGTCCGGCCAGTTGTTTGTTGCCCTGCGAGGCGAACGGTTCGATGGCCATGATTTTGTCGAAGCGGCGCTGGTCGCTGGCGCGGCGGCGGTGATGGTCGATACGCGCTGGGAGGCGGAGCACGCGCAAAGCAATGCCGCGCGGCTCGTGGTCGAGGATACCCGTCTCGCGCTGGGCGCGTTGGCAGCCGCTTGGCGGCGGCGCTTCAATATTCCGCTGATTGGCGTCACCGGCAGCAACGGCAAGACTACAGTCAAGGAAATGTGCGCGTCGATTCTGCGCGCTTGGTTCGGAAAAGAGGATGCCGTCCATGCCACGCGGGGGAATTTCAACAACGATATTGGCTTGCCGCTCACCCTGCTGGGCTTGCGCGACCATCATCGGGCGGCGGTGATTGAAATGGGGATGAACCATCCCGGCGAAATCGCTGTACTTACCGGACTGGCGCGTCCAACGGTGGCGCTGGTCAACAACGCCCAGCGGGCGCACCTCGAAGGCATGGGTTCCTTGGATAGCGTGGCGCGTGAGAAAGGGCAGATTTACGCTGGGTTGGCGGACGGGGGCATAGCGGTGGTCAATGCGGATGACACCCACGCCGGAGAATGGCTGGCGCAGAACGCGAAGGCGAGCCGCGAGGCGGTGAGCTTTGGCCTTTCGCCGTCGGCAACAGTGCATGGAAACTGCGACCTGCGTGAACTGGAAACGGCGCTTCGCTTCGAGTCCCCGTGGGGGCGAGGCGAATGCGTACTGAAAATGCCGGGTATCCATAATGCCCTCAACGCCTTGGCTGCCGCCGCCGCTTGCCTGTCTGCGGGCGTGCCGCTCGCGGCAGTGGAGGCGGGGTTGTCTGAATGCGGTGGCGCGCGCGGTCGCTTGCAGCGGCGAACGGGGCCGCGGGGTTCTTTGCTGCTCGACGACACTTACAACGCCAATCCTGATTCGGTGAAGGCGGGCATCGACGTGCTTGCCCGAATGCCGGGACGGACGATTTTCGTTTTCGGCGACATGGGCGAAGTGGGCGAAGCCAGCGAACGGGCGCATGCCGAAATAGGCGTTTACGCGAAAGACAAAGGAATCGGCTGTCTGTATACGCTCGGCGTTCTGAGCGAGACTGCCGCAAGCCATTTCGGATCGGGCGGGCAGCATTTTTCTTCCGTGGATTCGCTGGCAGAGGCGCTTGCGCCCGGTCTCGGCGCGGGCGATACGGTATTGATAAAAGGTTCGCGCTTCATGCGCATGGAACGGGTGGTCGAGGCGCTGGTCGATACCGTCCCGCATCCAGAGGGAGAAGGCTGATGCTGCTCGAATTGTCTCAATGGCTCGGCCAGCATGTTCGCGGCTTCGGTGTGTTCAACTACATCACGCTGCGAACTTTGCTGTCGGTGATGACGGCTCTCTTTTTCTCGCTTGCCATCGGGCCGTGGGTCATCCGCTGGCTGGCGGCGAAAAAAATCGGGCAGGCGGTGCGTACCGACGGGCCGCAGGCGCACATCGTCAAAACCGGAACCCCCACGATGGGCGGCATCCTGATTTTGATCGCGGTGACATTGACCACGTTCTTGTGGGGCGACCTCTCTAACCGCTATGTCTGGACGGTGCTCGTGGTCACGCTCGGCTTCGGCATCGTCGGTTGGTACGACGACTGGAAAAAAGTAGTTTTCCGCGACCCGAACGGGTTGGCGGCGCGTTGGAAATTCTTCTGGCAGTCGGTGCTCGGCGCGGGCGCGGCGGTGTTTCTCGCCATCATGGCGGACAGTCCGGCGCAAGTCGCGGCGCAAACAAGCCTGATCGTGCCGTTTTTCAAGAGCGTCGCGTATCCGCTTGGGATATACGGTTTCGTCGTGCTGACCTATTTCGTCATCGTCGGCACTTCTAACGCGGTCAACCTGACCGATGGGCTGGACGGCCTCGCCATCATGCCGACGGTGATGGTGGCGGGCGCTTTGGGCATCTTTGCCTTTGCGAGCGGCAATGCCGAACTGGCCAAATACCTGCTGATTCCTTCCGTTCCCGGCGCGGGTGAGTTGTGCATCGTGCTGGGCGCCATCGTGGGCGCGGGGCTGGGCTTTTTGTGGTTCAACGCCTATCCGGCAGAAGTGTTCATGGGCGATGTCGGGGCGCTGGCGCTTGGCGCGGCGCTCGGATGCGTGGCGGTCATCGTGCGCCAAGAAATCGTGCTCTTCATCATGGGCGGGCTTTTCGTCGTGGAGACGCTCTCCGTCATGGTGCAGGTTTCTTGGTTCAAATACACCAAAAGGAAATACGGACAGGGACGGCGCATCTTGCTCATGGCGCCGCTGCACCACCATTTTGAGCAAAGCGGTTGGAAGGAAACGCAGGTGGTGGTTCGCTTCTGGATCATCACGCTCATGCTGGTGCTCGCCGGACTGGCGACACTGAAACTGAGATAGGCAGAAAATGGAACTGGCGGGCAGAAATTTTCTCGTGATGGGCTTGGGCGAATCCGGGCTGGCGATGGCGAAGTGGCTGCATGGCCAAGGCGCTGCCGTGCGCGTTGCCGACAGCCGCGAGAATCCGCCCAACCGTGCCGCGCTGGAAGCGTTCGCGCCGCAGATTGAAGTCATCGCGGGCGCGTTCGCACCGGAAATGTTCGATGGCGCGGAAGCGATTGCGCTCTCGCCCGGCATACCCAAGGCGACACCGATTCTTGCCGCCGCCGCGCACATCCCGATTGTTTCCGAAGTGGATTTGTTTGCCGACGCAATCAAGGTGTTTGTGCCGGAATCGAAAGTGCTGGCGATTACTGGCTCGAACGGCAAAACCACGACCACCGCGCTGGTCGCGCACCTGCTGAACGGCGCGGGCGTGGAAGCGGTGGCTTGCGGCAATATCTCGCCTTCGCTGCTCGACGCGCTGATGGCGGCGCTTGCCGCCAAAAAGCTGCCGCAGGCTTGGGTGCTGGAACTGTCCAGCTTCCAGTTGGAAATTACGCATCGGCTGGCGGCGCAAGCCGCGACGGTGCTCAACGTCAGCGAAGACCATCTTGACCGTTACGCTTCCCTCGGCGATTACGCCCAGGCCAAAGCGCGGATTTTTCAGAATCCGGCCACTTTGCGGGTACTCAATCGTGATGATGGGCGAAGTCTGGCGCTTGAAGGAATCGGTTCCGGCGCGGTGACATTTGGGCTGGATTCCGCACCGTCGGACGGGCATTACGGCATCGAAAATGGCGCTGTTTATTTTGGGCGGCAACGCCTGATTGCCTTGGATGAGTTGCCCGTCAAGGGGCGGCACAACGCCGCCAATGTCATGGCCGCGCTGGCGCTGTGCCGCGCCGTCGGCGTGGAAGCCGAAGAAGCCTTGCCCGCGCTCAGGACATTCAGGGGCTTGCCGCACCGGGTCGAACCCGTCGCGGAAATTGACGGCGTGCTGTACGTCGATGATTCCAAGGGCACGAACGTTGGCGCGACGCTGGCCGCCATTGAAGGCATGGGGCGGCCTGTGGCGATTCTGCTCGGCGGCGATGGCAAAGGGCAGGATTTCGCGCCGCTGAAAGGGGCAATTGAACGTCACGGACGCGCCGTGGCGCTGATAGGTCGGGACGCTCCGCTCATCGGAAATGCCATCGAAGGCAGCGGCGTGCCTGTGCGCTCTTTCGGTGGCTTGGAAAACGCTGTGTGCTGGCTTGCGGAACAGGCCGTGGCAGGAGATTGCGTGTTGCTTTCGCCCGCTTGCGCGAGCTGGGACATGTTTAGGGATTACGCGCACCGCGCCGAAGCGTTCATCAAGGCCGTGCGGGCTTTGCGGGGGGGCGGGCGATGAGCTTCTCCAGCAGCTTGACAGGGGTTTTTTCCGGCATCGCGGCGAGCCGCAGCGATGGCATCGCCGCCCGCACGGCGGGGCGCTTGGCTAAGCCGTACGGGCCAGTGAGCGAAATCGATCCGATGCTGGCCTGGTCTGCCGTCATCCTGCTGACGCTCGGTTTGGTCATGGTCTATTCGGCTTCGATTGCGACTGCCGAAGGCAGCGCCTATACGAACTACCAAGCCGAGTATTTTTTGATAAGGCACATGCTTTTCCTCGGCGTGGGGCTGGTGGGGGGCTTGCTCGTGTTCCACGTCAGAATGGAACTGTGGCAGCGCGCAGCGCCTTGGCTCTTCCTGATCGGGGTGGTCTTGCTGGTGCTGGTGCTGATTCCGGGCATTGGCCACAAGGTTGGCGGCAGCCGGCGCTGGCTGGTGCTGGGGCCGCTGAGTTTTCAGCCCTCCGAGCTGGTGAAGCTCTTCGTGGCAATCTACGCCGCCGACTACACGGTGCGCAAGCTCGATGTCATGGGCAGTTTCAAAAAGGGCTTCATGCCGATGATGGGCGTGATTCTCTTTGTGGGCTGCCTGCTGCTGTCCGAGCCGGATTTTGGCGCGTTCGTGGTGGTGGCGAGCATTGCGTTTGGCGTGCTTTTTCTGGGGGGCGTTGGCCTGCGCGTTTTCCTGCTGCTGGGGCTGGCGGCATGTGTCAGTTTCCCCCTCCTGATCTGGATTTTTCCCTACATGCGCGCCCGCATTCTCGGTTTCATGGATCCTTGGGCCGACCCGTTCGGGGACGGCTATCAATTAACACATGCGCTGATTGCTTTCGGGCGGGGCGAATGGTTCGGCGTGGGTCTTGGCGGCAGCATCGAAAAACTGTTCTATCTGCCTGAATCGCATACCGATTTTCTGCTCGCGGTCATTGCCGAGGAACTGGGGTTCGTCGGCGTGTTCGTCGTCGTTACGCTTTTTGTGCTGCTGGTTCAGCGCGCTTTCGTCATCGGGCGCGAGGCCATCCGGCTTGAACGCTATTTTTCCGGGCTGGTCGCCCAGGCCATCGGCCTGTGGATTGGCGTGCAGGCGTTTATCAGCATGGGCGTGAACATGGGTTTGCTGCCGACCAAGGGCTTTACCCTGCCGATGATGAGCTACGGAGGCTCCAGCTTGCTCGCTACTTGCTTGGCGCTCGGCATCTTGCTGCGCATCGACTGGGAAACGCGGGTACTGAAACGAGGGGGCAACGTATGAAAACGGCGCTGGTGATGGCGGGCGGAACGGGCGGGCATATCTTCCCCGGCATTGCCGTTGCCGATTGCCTGCGCGGGCGCGGGTGGGAAGTTCTCTGGCTTGGCAACCCGGACGGCATGGAGGCGCGGATCGTGCCTTCACGCGGATACCAGATGGAATGCCTGCGTTTCGGGGCGCTGCGCGGCAAAGGCTTGGTGCGCAAGCTGATGCTGCCGCTCAATCTGGCGCGGGGCTGCGGGCAGGCATGGAAAATATTGTCCCGTGTGCGCCCGGACGTGGTGGTCGGCTTGGGCGGCTATATCACCTTCCCTGCCGGGCTTATGGCGATTGTCCGGGGTTGCCCGCTGGTGCTGCATGAACAGAATTCCATTGCCGGGCTGGCCAATAAGGTATTGGGGCGCTTTGCCGCTTCTGTGCTCTCCGGTTTTCCGGGGAGCCTGCCGGAGGCGCGATGGGTGGGCAACCCCGTGCGCGACGAAATTATCGCCACCGCGCCGCCCGCGATGCGTTTCGCGGGGCGCGAGGGGGCGCTGCGCTTGCTGGTCGTTGGCGGAAGCCTTGGCGCGGCGGCGCTCAACGACGCGGTTCCCAAGGCGCTGGCGATGATTTCGCCCGAGCGCCGTCCCGTGGTTGTGCATCAAGCGGGCGAGAAACAGATAGAGGCTTTGCGGGCGGCCTATGCGGCTGTCGGGGTCGAGGGCGATTTGCGTCCCTTCATCGACGACATGGCAACAGCCTATGCCGAGGCCGACCTCGTGATCTGCCGCGCCGGGGCGCTCACCATTGCCGAATTGACGGCAGTGGGCGCGGCCAGCGTATTGGTTCCTTATCCCCACGCGGTCGACGACCACCAAACGGCTAACGCCCAATTCCTTTCCTCGCGGGAAGCCGCGTGGCTCATGCCGCAGCCTGACCTCAGCCCTGAAAAGCTGGCGGAATTGTTCTCGAATACTGAACGCGGGCAATTGCTGCGCATGGCGGAAAACGCGCGGGCGCTGGCAAGGCCGCTGGCTGCCGTGGATGTGGCGGATATGTGCGAAGAACTGCTAGCACGGGACAAGCCATGAAGAACAAGGTCAAGAACATCCATTTCACAGGCATCGGCGGCTCAGGCATGAGCGGCATTGCCGAAGTGTTCGCCAATCTTGGCTATCAGGTTTCCGGTTCCGACCTCGCGGCTTCCGCCGTGACCGAGCGTCTGGCGGGGCTGGGCATCCGCATCGTGATTGGCCATGCGGCGGAGAACATCATCGGGGCGCATGCGGTTGTGGTGTCGACGGCGGTCAAGGACAGCAACCCGGAAGTCCAATTCGCGCATCAGGCCAATATTCCGGTCGTTCCGCGCGCGCTGATGCTGGCGGAACTGATGCGCCTGAAGCAGGGCATTGCCATTGCCGGGACGCACGGCAAGACGACGACGACGAGCTTGGTTGCCAGCATTCTGGGCGAAGCGGGTCTTGACCCCACTTTTGTGATTGGCGGGCGCTTGAACGCGGCGGGGGCGAATGCCCGCTTGGGTACGGGCGATTATCTGGTTGCCGAGGCCGACGAATCGGATGCCTCGTTCCTGTACCTGACCCCGGTGGTTTCGGTCGTCACCAATATCGACGCCGACCACATGGAAACCTACGGGCACGATTTCAGCCGTTTGAGGCAGACTTTCGTGGAATTTCTCAACCGGCTGCCGTTCTATGGCGTGGCCGTGCTCTGCCAGGATGACCCGCATGTGCGCGAAATTTTGCCGCATGTCACAAAACAGGTGGTGAGCTACGGGCTGTCGCCGGAAGCCGATATTTACGCCGAAAACGTCCGCGCCGACGGTGCGCGGATGCTGTTCGATGTCATCCGGCGCGATACGCGGGGACGTTTGCCCATCGTGCTCAATACGCCGGGGATGCACAACGTGCTGAACGCGCTGGCGGCGATTGGCGTTGCCGCCGAAGCGCAAGCGCCGGACGAGGCTGTCGTCAAGGCGCTGGCGGAATTCAGGGGCGTGGGGCGGCGTTTTCAGCGGTACGGCGAAATCGCCTTGCGGCAGGGCGGCAGTTTCACCCTCGTCGATGATTACGGGCATCACCCCGCCGAGATGGCTGCCACGCTGGCGGCGGCGCGGGGGGCGTTTCCGGGCAGACGGCTGGTGCTGGCGTTCCAGCCGCATCGCTATACCCGCACACGCGATTGCTTTGAGGATTTCGTGAGCGTGCTCTCCAGCGTCGACGCGCTTTTGCTGGCCGATGTCTATGCGGCGGGGGAAGCGCCCATCGTTGCCGCCGATGCCCGCGCGCTGGCGCGGGCGCTCAGGGTGGCGGGCAAGGTGGAGCCGATATTCGTCGAGAACATCGCCGACATGCCGCTGCGCGTTCTGGAGACGGCGCGTGACGGCGATGTGGTGCTCACGATGGGCGCTGGCTCGATTGGCGGCATTCCGCAAAAAATCGTTCAATTCCGGGCGGATGAATAAGATGAAACAGGATTTCGGCAGGGTCGCGGTGTTGATGGGCGGAACTTCCGGCGAGCGCGAAGTGTCGCTGAACAGCGGCAAGGGCGTGCTGGCGGCCTTGAAGAGCCAAGGCATCGACGCGCATGCCTTTGACCCGGCCAGCGAGCCGCTGGACGCGCTCAAGGCTTTCCAGCGCGTGTTCATCGCCCTGCATGGCGGATATGGCGAAAACGGCGCGATTCAGGGTGCGCTGGAAATCATGGGCATTCCCTACACGGGGCCGGGCGTGATGGCATCCGCCATCGGCATGGACAAGTTCCGCACCAAGCTCATCTGGCAAGCGGCGGGCTTGCCGATACCGGAATACGCACTGCTCGATGAGCACTCGGCGTTCGATGCTGTGGAAAAACGCCTCGGCTTGCCGCTTTTCGTCAAACCGGCGCGGGAAGGTTCCTCTATCGGCGTGTTCATGGTGACGGAACCCGGCGGGCTGAAAGCCGCTTTTGAATCGGCGCGTCAGCACGGCGACCTCATCATGGCGGAAAAAGGCGTCATGGGCGGGGAATACACGGTGGGCATTCTTGGGGACGAAGCCCTGCCCATCGTCAAGATTGAGCCTGCGACGGCGTTCTACGACTATGAGGCCAAATACCTGCGCGACGATACCCGCTACATTTGCCCCGCTGATCTGCCGCCTGAAAAGGCCGCTGAAATTCAGGCGGGCGCGAAAAAAGCGTTCGATGCCCTAGGCGCGACGGGATGGGGACGGGTGGATTTCCTGATGGACGGCGACGGGCGGCATTACTTTTTGGAAGCCAACACCGCGCCGGGGATGACTTCGCATTCTCTGGTTCCGATGTCGGCGCGTCGGGCCGGACTGTCGTTTGAGGCACTGTGCGTGAAAATTCTTGCGGGAGCGCGTTGTGGCTGACAAGCGAAAGGCTCCCGCTGGCATCGTGAGGCGCGGCGCTGCCGGACGGGGCGTGGTGCGCGGCGGCCTGTGGCATCGTCCGAAGTCGCTCAATCTGATCTCGAACGCGCTGCTGTTTTGTGCTTCGCTCGCGCTGGGCTGGGCGCTGGTGTCATGGGCTTTGTCGAAACCCGTTTTTCCTTTGCGGCATCTGGTTTTACGCGCTTCGCCCACGCAGGTGACGCAGGGACAGATCGAACATGCCGCGCGAATTGCGATCAAGGGCAATTTTTTCACCGCTAACCTCGAAGAGGTTCGTGCGGTTTTTGAAAAGCTGCCTTGGGTGCGCCGCGCCGAGGTGCGCCGCCTCTGGCCGGACGGCATCGAACTGAGCCTCGAAGAGCATGAGGCGGTTGCTTACTGGAAGAACACCGACGATGGCGGCGGGGATGTGCGGCTGATTAACCGCCAAGGCGAAGTGTTCCCCGCTTCGAGCAAGGCTGTCATGCCCGAATTCTCCGGTTCCCAAGGCTCATCGGCTGCCATGCTCGAATCTTTTGGGACGTATTCGAGGATATTGCAGCCCTTGCGGGCAAAAATCGTGCGGATGGATTTGTCGGCGCGCGGCGGCTGGCGGCTGGGGCTGGACAACGGTTTGTCCATCACGCTTGGGCGTGAACAAGAGCAGTCGCCGATTGAGGCGCGGCTGGAGAGTTTCGTCGCGGCCTGGCCGCGTTTGCAGGAGACCCTTGGCGTAAAAATTGCGCATGCCGACCTGCGCTATCCGAACGGTTTTGCGCTGGCTCCGGTCAATCACAAAACACAGTCCCAATGAGCGGCGAATACAGGCACAGGAAATGAGCAAGGAATACAAAGATCTGATCGTTGGTCTTGACATCGGCACGACGAAAGTCACCTGCATGGTGGCCGAAGTGAGGGCGGATGGGCGTCTGTCCGTCGTGGGCTTGGGCACGCAGCCGACCAGCGGGCTGAAACGCGGCGTGGTGGTCAACATTGAAGCCACTGTCGACGCAATCTCCCGCGTGATTCAGGAAGTCGAACTGATGGTCGACTGCAAGATTCATGACCTCTACACGGGCATCGCGGGCAGCCACATCAAGAGTTTCAACTCCAACGGCATGGTGGCGATCAAGGACAAGGAAGTGACGCAATTCGATGTCGAGCGCGTGATCGAGGTTGCGCGGGCGATGCCGATTCCGGCAGAGCAGCAAGTTCTGCATATCCTGACCCAGGAATTCATCATCGACGGGCAGGGCGGCGTCAGCGAGCCTATCGGCATGAGCGGCGTCAAGCTCGAAGTGAAGGTGCATATCGTCACCGGCGCGGTGTCGGCGGCGCAGAACGTTATCAAGTGCGTGCGCCGCTGCGGGCTTGAAGTCATGGATTTGATTTTGCAGCCGCTGGCCTCCAGCTACGCGGTGCTGACCGAGGACGAAAAGAAACTGGGCGTTTGCATGGTCGACATTGGCGGCGGCACGGCTGACCTTGCCGTATTTACGCAAGGCGCGATTCGCCACACGGCGGTTATCCCGGTGGCGGGCGATTTGGTGACGAACGACATTGCCATGACCCTGCGCACGCCGACCGCCGAAGCCGAGGAACTCAAGACCCGCTACGGGGTCGCCATGCACTCGCTGGTCGATCCCGAGGAGATGATTGAAGTGCCTAGCGTGGGGGATCGCCCATCGAGGCTGCTGACGCGCCAGACGCTGGCCGATGTCATCGAGCCTCGCGTGTCGGAAATTTTCGATCTCGTGATGGCCGAACTGCGCCGCAGCGGCTACGAGGAACTGCTGTCCTCGGGCATTGTTTTGACCGGCGGCGCGGCTCAGATGCCGGGCATGGCGGAACTGGGCGAGGATGTTTTCCATTTACCGGTGCGGGTGGGGTCGCCGCTCTATGACGGGGCGCTCGCGGATGTTATCCGCTACCCGCAGTACGCGGCGGCAATGGGGCTGGTGATCGAGGGCGTGGCGCAGCGCAGGCGCGGCATCCAGGCACGCGATACCGGGTGGGTGAAGCAGAGGTGGGGGCGTCTGAGGGATTGGTTCGGGCGCAATTTCTGAAAGCGGTTCCGGTCTTTGGATGGCAATCCGCTGACCGGATATGGCGTAACGACAGGGGGATGAAAATTGCGAAAACGGAACATGACATATGTGCTCTAATAAAGCACTTCGCATTGATGCTGTTGCCATAGAGCGGCAGCCGGGAGGGATTCCCAAGGTTTGACCTTCTTTCCAGGAGCTGAAGCAAATGTTTGAAATTGTCGAAAAAGAGCAACGGACGCCGAATGGCAAGACCATCATCAAGGTGATCGGTGTCGGGGGAGCGGGCGGCAACGCTGTTGACCACATGATTCGGGAGGGGATACAGGGCGTCGATTTCATCGTCGCCAATACCGACGCGCAAGTGCTGGCGCGTTGCCTTGCCCCGGTCAGGATACAGCTTGGCACAACCGGCCTGGGCGCGGGTTCCAAGCCGGAGGCGGGACGCGCCGCCGCGCAGGAATCGCATGACACCATTGCCGACGCGCTGGGCGATGCCCACATGGTGTTCATTACCGCAGGCATGGGCGGCGGAACCGGCACGGGGGCGGCGCCCGTTGTGGCTGAAATCGCCAAGGAACTTGGCATCCTCTGCGTCGCGGTCGTGACCAAGCCTTTCGATTTTGAGAACCGCTTGCGGGTGGCCGAGAGCGGCATCGAGGAGCTGAGCCGCTATGTCGACTCGCTCATCGTTGTGCTCAACGACAAGCTGCTTGAAGTCTATGGCGACGACGCCCCCCTCAAAGAGTGCTTCCGCACATCGGATAATGTGCTCAGCAAGGCAGTTGGCGGGATTTCCGAAATCATCAACGCGCCGGGCTTGGTCAACGTCGACTTCCAGGACGTGCGCACGGCAATGGGCGAAATGGGTCGCGCCATGATGGGTTCCGCTGAAGCCGCCGGACTGGATCGCGCACGGATTGCCGCAGAACAGGCCGTGGGCAGCCCGCTGCTCGAAGGCACGGAGCTGTCGGGTGCGCGCTGCGTGCTCGTCAACATCACCGCCGGCAGCGATTCCCTGAAACTGTCCGAAGTCCGGGAAGCCGTGCGTACCGTGCAGGCTTTTGCCGCGCAGGAAGCCTTCGTCAAATACGGAACCGTGTTCGACGACAGCATGGAAGACCGCTTGCGCGTCACGGTGGTGGCGACGGGGCTAGGCTCCACACGCGCCACGCGGCAGGAACCGGGACCGAGGATTCGCATTGTTGGTGTTGGCTCCGAACAACGCGCCACGGGAACGTATGGCCCGACCTATGTGGGCGCGAACGGCGCGGAAGGCGATGGCAGCAACATACCAGCCGTCCTCCGCACGGGTCGTCGTAATAGCCGTGTCGAACCGACAGTGGGCAGCGCCAGGGGCAGCGTCAGCATAAGCAGCAGCGTCGGCAGTGTGGGCGGTGGTGCAGGCAGCAGCGCGGCGGGCGGGTACGATATCCCCGCTTTCCTGCGCCGTCAGGCTGACTGAGTATCAACCGCTAGGCTTTCTGGAAACGCACGCTGCTATCCCGGCAGAGGCGGAAGAGTCCCGCCCCCTGTGGCTCTTCCGCCGGGCTGGCAGCGTGTCGCCATAGTGGGTACTTTGCGCGTTGCTCGTGATAAGCTCTCGCAGCCCTACGAGAAGAAGCAGGAAACGTGATTAGGCAGCGCACCCTCAAATCAATTGTTACCGCAACAGGTGTCGGCCTGCACGGCGGGCACAAGGTTAATCTCGTCCTGCGCCCTGCTAGCGTAAATACCGGCATTGTTTTTCGCCGCGTCGACCTCCAGCCGCCCGTTGCCCTGCCCGTCGATCCCTATGCCGTTTGCGACACGCGGATGTGTTCCGGGCTGGAAAAAGGCAATTGCAAAGTGGGTACGGTTGAGCATCTGATGTCGGCTCTGGCCGGGCTTGGCATTGACAATCTCCACATTGATGTCGACGCGCCCGAGATACCTATTTTGGACGGCAGCGCCGGGCCGTTTGTCTTTCTGCTCCAGTCTGGCGGCATCGAGGAGCAGCTCGCGCCCAAGAAATTTCTGCGCGTCAAAAAAACCGTCGAATACCGGGAAGACGACAAATTTGTGCGCCTATCCCCTTATGACGGATTTCGTCTGAACTTTTCCATTGTGTTCAATCATCCGGCAATCGAATCGACCGCAACCGAAGTGGAGGTCGATTTTGCCAAGCACTCCTATGTGCGCGACGTTGCGCGCGCACGAACCTTCGGCTTCATGCAGGACGTGGAGTTTATGCAAGCCAACGGGCTTGCTCTGGGAGGAAGCCTGGAGAACGCGATTGTTATGGATGAGTATCGCGTGCTCAACGCCGAAGGGCTGCGATATGCCGATGAATTTGTCAAGCATAAAGTGCTCGACGCTATCGGCGATCTATACATCTGTGGCCATCCGCTGCTGGCGGCCTATACGGCCCATAAGGCGGGCCATGCGCTCAACAACCGCGTATTACGCTCGCTGCTTGAAGATGCCTCGGCTTGGGAAATTGTCAGCTTTGACGATGCCGTGGCCGCGCCCGCAGCGGTTGCCCGCCAGTTTGCCGACCCGGCGCTGGCGTTTTAGGAGGTGTCATGCTGCTGGCGCGGATCGTGGGCGTGCTGTTGGGTTTGGGAATCGGCGCTTCGCTCGTTTTGTGGATGCTGACCGGGCAGACTCGTTACAGAGCATGGGCGTGGAATCTTTTCCGCGCTGGCCTCGTAGCGGCTTTTGTCATCTTGGCGCTTTTCGCGCTTGAACGGATACTGATCGCGGTTTGAAATAAAAAAACAAAACGGCAAGCGGTGTCTGGCATTTCAGCGAACAGCCGATGCTCACCAAGCGTTCCGATCTTTTACGACGACCAGCGCCGTCTTGAAAATAATCCTTAAATCCTGAGCCAATGACCAGTTGCGCAAGTATTCAAGGTCATATTCGATGCGCTTTTCCATTTTGTCGAGGGTTTCCGTTTCGCCTCGGTAACCATTGACTTGCGCCCATCCGGTGATGCCCGGCTTGACCTTGTGGCGAATCATGTAGCCCTTGATTGCCTTCCGGTATGTTTCGTTGTGCGCGACGGCGTGTGGGCGCGGGCCGACGATGCTCATCCGGCCTTGGAGCACATTGAAGAATTGAGGCAATTCATCCAGCGAGGTCTTGCGGATGAACGCGCCGAACCGCGTGATGCGCACGTCGCCCTTCGTGGCTTGTTTGACGACCTCGCCATCGTCGCAGACCGTCATCGAACGGAATTTGTAGACGAGGATTTCCTTGCCGTCCAGCCCGTAGCGCCGCTGCTTGAAAATGACCGGCCCGGGGGAGGACAGCTTCACACCGATTGACAGCATCAGCATCAGCGGGGACAGCAGCAGCAGGATGATAGATGAGAGCGCGACATCCGATGTGCGTTTGACGAGGCCGTTGATGCCGGTGAAAGGCGTTTCGCAAACCGCGACGATGGGTATTCCCCCGATGCTGCCAAACCGGCCTTGAATGATGTCGGTGATGAAAATGTCAGGAACGAAATAAATCGAGGCGGTCGTGTCCTTGAGGCTGTCGAGCAGATCAAGGATATGCGGCTGAGCGGCCATTGGCAGGGCCAGATAGATGACTTCGATATGGTTCTGTTTGACGTAATCGGGCAGATCGTGCAAAAGCCCGATGACGGGAGCGGAAACTTCACGCGGAAAGTTAGCGGGGCTGTGGTCATCGAAAAAACCAAGGAGGCGCGTGCCAAGGTAGGGATTGTTCTGAAACTGTTTCGCCAAAAAGACACCAGTGTCATTAACACCCGCAATGACGGCAGTGCGCTGGCCATCGGGCGAAGAGAGAGCACGCGAAAGCATGATTCTCAGAACGGCGTAGGCTAGGGCATATACGACAGGCGTAGCGACAAACCAAGTAATCAGCGTGTTTTGCGGAAAATACCAGATGTAAGTCGAGGCGATGCCCAATGCTCCCATGAGAACAATGAACAGCAGCCAGTTGGTCAGCAGCCTTTGCAGTATCTGACGGGGTTTTTCATTGAAAGAGGCTTCGCCGGGGAAGGTGATGGCAAACGACAGAACGCCAAGGGTGATGTAGGCGGATCCGATGTCTTCGTCGTGCCAGGCGGCGGCAACCAGCAGGCAAGCGATAATGACAGAAGGATAAAGAAAAGCGCCAATGGCTGAACTCAGCGTGAAGCCAGTTCGTTGGGTCAGGTGCTCCTTCAGTGAGCGGTAGCCGTATTTATTCATTTTTATGGCTAATCTAGCATACAAAGTGAATTTTCAGCGGTGGGCAATCTCAGATAGAGAGAGGCGAATTGAAGGGTTCTTGCGTGAAACAGAAAATCTGGTTCAAGAGGCGTTGCGTAAGGGCGGTGGTCAAACAGCGACAGTCACAGCGGCGAATGAGCCATCAGTACAGCAATTGTCGCGTAAATCGTGTATGGTTTCACCCTGATTCAGGTCGCGGAGTCTGCGCCGTTTTGGTAAAAAACGGCAGTAGCTATCGGATATTATTAGATTTTGTCTGCGAGTGCGTCGATGTTGCCACAAAATGGCGGGATGCCTTGTGGGTTGCCTGAATTCTGTGATGAATTGTGCGTCGGGTTTTTTACATTTTGAGGCAGGGGTTTCATTTTATGAGCAAAAGGAAGCAGCGTAAGTTCGCCATGCTGGCGAGCGGGGTGGCGGTATTGCTGGGCGTCCAGTCGGCTTGGGTGGCCGCCCAGGAGGAGGATGAGCAGAGTCCGTTCAGCTTCTCGGTGTCGCAGACGTTCTCTTGGGACGACAACATGTACCGTCTGCCAGACGGTGAGCCGCCTAGGGATGGTAGTGATCGCAGCGATGTCGTTTCCAATACCAGCGTGGGCATCAACTTCGACAAGACATACAGTCGGCAGAGCTTCCACGCTGGGATTTCCGCGACCCACAGTGTTTACCGTAAGCATTCAAACCTTGACAACACTGCCCCGGACGCAAACCTGCGCTGGGATTGGCGGGCAGGGGATCGCTGGAGCGGTGTCCTTGGGTATGGCTGGAGCGAATCCTTTGTCGGTTTTGAGAATACTTACGGTTACTACAATGCCCAGCAAGAGAAGGTGATGCACCGGCTTTCCCGTGCCAATGCCAGCGCCGATTTCTGGTGGCATCCGAACTGGGCAACGGGCTTTAGTTTTTCTGATGTCCGCAGCGATTATCGAGATGATGCCCGGCAATTCGACCAGTACGAAGCGCAGCAGGTGAGCCTGAACCTCACTTATCGGCCTTCCACCGGGAACCGCGTCGTTTTCAGTCTGCGTGGCGAAGAGGGGCTATATTTGAACCGAAAAAAGAAAGAAGAGCTTGTTCCGGGGGAAACATCGCTGCGGGACTGGGAGCGGTATGACGCACAGGTTTCCGCTCAATGGCAGTTAACCGGAGCCACGAAACTGAGCGGCTATACCGGATACACGCAGCGTAAATATGATTTGGCATCCAACCGGGATTTTTCGGGCGTTACGGGTAAGATCGCGCTCAATTGGATGCCGAGTGGGAAGGCCATCGTGGATTTGTCCTGGCGGCGCGAGATCGGCGCGGATGCTGATTATGTTTCAAACTATGCCGTTACGCAGGGCTGGGCTTTGCAGCCGACTTGGGTGATTTCCAGCAAGGTTCGCCTTGGCGCTACGTTCGAGTATCTGGATCGTGATTATGGTGGGGATCCGGGTTATCCAGCGGCGGAGATCAATCCAAGAGAGGCCAAGACCACGGCTTATGGGCTGAATCTCCAGTATATGCCGACCCCAAACGCCAATATCGCGCTTGGGTATCGACAGCAGAAGCGCGAGTCGGACAAGGAAATCTATGATTCAATCTATGGCTTTGATGCACGGACGGTATGGCTGTCAGGCAGCCTGAGTTTTTGATGAAGGAGGGGATGCGCTCTTCGCCGTGTCTATGGCATGATGTTCGTTTGGGTGGCATCGGTCGGTCAGTTTTTAGCGGCGGATCGATGCTGGTGTGATACGCTGTATGAGTCTTTTTGATAAAGGCTGATTTTTTGGAACGTTTATGACCTCCCCTGCTCGCTCTGTCGTTGCGTCGCTTTGCGCCGCCGTGTGCTTGACCGGCATGCTTGCCGGTTGCAATGCCAAGGAAGATTCCGGCAAAGCCTCTTCCTCCCAAGTTGCCGTCAAGGTTAACAAGGAAGAGATTTCTGTCCATCAGATCAACGGCCTGCTCTCGCGTAGAAACGATATTCCGCCAGATCAGATCGACAGGGCGCGCTCTGCCGCTGCCGAGCGCCTCATTGACCAGGAATTGCTGCTGCAACAGGCCAAGCTCAAGAAACTTGACCGCAATCCGAATGTGATGCAGATGATCGAGTTTTCGCGCCGCGACATTCTTGCCCGTGCGTATGGGGAGGAAATCATGGGCGGCGCGGTGCAGCCGACGGATGCGCAAATTGCCGATTTCTACGATAAAAATCCTGAGATGTTCTCCAAGCGGCGCATCTACAACCTGCAAGAAATTAATATGCAGGTATCTGCTGACCGCCTTGACGAAGTGCGTGCCCAAGTACAGGCAGCCGGCAATCCGCAGCAAATAGTGAACTGGCTGAATGAGCAGAAGATACAGTTCGCCGTAAACGTGAGCATCAAGCCAGCGGAACAGATTCCGCCGGAAGTGCTCAAGAGAATTGGCGGTTTGAATGCGGGTCAAGCCATTTTCATTGGAACAACGACCGGCGCGGTTCTTGTGTTTATTGGCGGAGTACGGGACGAGCCTATTGACCGCACTGCGGGAAAACCCATCATCCAGAATATCCTGCTCAATCAGGCGCGCGCTGAAAGCATCAGAGCGGAAATCAAACGTCTGCGCGATGCGGCTTCTATTGAGTACGTTGGCGAATTCAAACCGCCTGCCGAAGCAGAGCCGCCCGCTCCTGCGGCGAAAGCCCCAACGGAGCAGTCCGAATCTTCGTCCGAAGGTGATTCTTCCGTCCAGTCGATGATTGAGAAAGGGGGCATCAAGCTGAAATAGGGCGGCAAGCGGGCAAAAGGTATCTGCCGGAACTGCGATCTATCCAAGTGTCGTAGTTCCGGTAGCTTTCAAATGATTGGCTTATACCTATCGTGGGCAAAATGCAAATGACTTTTCGATTCCTTCGTTTCCTGTGCGTCCCTGTCTTGTTCTATTTGGGCTTTGCTGGCGCGGCACAAGCTGCGGACGAACGTGAATACGTCCTCGGGCCGGGCGATATCGTCCGCGTTACGGTGTTCCAGAACCCGGATCTCACCACTGAAGCGCGTGTATCTGAAAAAGGCTTGCTGACTTTTCCATTGCTTGGCTCGGTTTCCGTCGGGGGAAAGAGTACGTCCGCAGCCGAAGCGGAGATTGCCGCCAAGCTGCGCGATGGCGGTTTCGTGCGCCAGCCGCAAGTCAATGTGCTGCCGGTGCAGATTCGGGGCAACCAAGTTTCCGTGCTGGGCCAGGTCAACAGGCCGGGGCGCTTTCCGCTCGAAACCGCGAATTTACGTTTGACCGACATGGTTGCCGCTGCGGGCGGCATTTCGGCGGGCGGCGCGGATGTGGTGATTTTTATTGGGTTGCGTAATGGCAAGCAGGTTCGGCGTGAAATCGATCTGCCTTCCTTGTTCATCAGCGGCGACACGACAAGTGACATTGTGCTGACGGGCGGCGATCTCATCTACGTGCATCGTGCGCCAATGTTCTATATTTACGGGGAGGTCAACCGTCCGGGGGCTTTCCGCCTTGAACGCAATATGAGCGTGATGCAGGGTTTGGCTTCTGGCGGCGGCACGACGGCTCGCGGAACCGTGCGCGGGCTTCGTATCCATCGTCGTCAGGCCGACGGCGCGCTGAAAGTGGTGGAACCCGGCCTTGATGACCTCCTCAGGGGCGATGACGTGATTTACGTCAGGGAAAGCCTCTTCTGATTGGTTGCCTATGACGTTTCAGCAGTTTCTTCTCATACTGAAAGCCCGCCGCTGGGTGATTGCCGCCATTCTGGCTGGTGTGATGCTTCTGACCTTGGCGATTAGCCTGTTGCTGCCCAAGCAATATACGGCTACATCCACGCTGGTGGTCGATATGAAAATGACGGATCCCCTGCTGGGCGCGATCCAGCCCCAGATGCTTCAGGGCTATCTTGCGACCCAGATCGACATCATCGCTTCAGAGCGCGTCGCCCAGCGCGTCGTGACGTTGACCCGGATGGATCAGGTTCCTTCGCTTCGGGAACAATGGAACGACGAAGCGAAAGGGGAAGGCGGGGACGCTGGTTTTCGCGCTTGGCTGGGTGCGCTGCTCCAAAGGCAACTGGACGTGCGCCCATCGACGACACGCGAGAGCAATATCATCACGATTAGCTATGAAGCGCCTGACCCGGCGTTTTCCGCAGCTATTGCGAATGCTTTTTCCCAAGCCTACATAGAGACCAACCTTGAACTCAAGGTGAATCCCGCCAGACAATACAAAGACTGGTTCGACAAGCAGACAAAAGATGTGCGCGATGAACTCGAATCCGCGCAGCGCAAACTTTCCGCATATGAGCAGGAAAGTGGCGTACTGGCGGAAGATGGCCGGTTAGATGTCGAGAATATGCGCCTGTCGGAACTCAACAGCCAGCTTTCCGCCGCGCTAGTCCAGAACGCGGAGAGCAGTTCGCGGCAAAGCCAAGCGGCTTCCGCCGAGTCTCTGCCTGAAGTCATGGCCGATTCGGTGGTAGCTAGCCTCAAGACGGGACTGGCGCAGCTTGTGGCTGATCGCAGCCAGTTGCTTGAGCGGCTTGGGCCAAACCATCCGCAGATACGCGAATTGAACGAGAAAATTACGGAACAGCGCAATCGCTTGTCGGCGGAAATCCAGCGCGTGGTCAACTCGCTTGGCACGACTTCCCGTATCAGCACGGCACGGATCAAAGAACTCAGCGATGCTGTCGAGAAGCAGCAGGCGCGCGTGTTCGAGCTTAAAAAGCACCGAGACCAGATAGCGGTGTTTCAGCGCGACATCGAGAACGCCCAGCGGGCATACGATCTGGTTACTCAGCGTCTTGCGCAGACGAGCCTCGAAAGCCAGACCCAGCAAACCAATGTTTCAGTGCTCACGCCCGCAATGCCGCCTTTGCAACATTCCAGCCCGAAACTCGTGCTCAATATGATCATCGCCACGTTTCTTGGGGTGCTGCTTGGCATCGGCGTGGCGCTGTTGCTGGAGTTGAGCGACCAGCGCGTACGGGGGCGCGAAGATTTGGCGGAATATTTGGAAGCCCCCCTCCTCGGGGTTGTTCCGGGATTGAATAAATCCCGCTTCGGCTTTCGTGCTCGCGGTTCGGCGGCTGCCTGACAAAGGAAGATGATGGACAAGTCAGCAAACGCGAGCTTTTCCAGTTTGAGCGACCAGTCGATCGGCGAGATTCTGGTATCAATTGGACGCATTTCTCCTGACGATGCCGAACGCATCTACAGGGAACAGAAAAAACGGAAGATGCGTTTTGGCGACGCGGCGATTGCGCTCGGCCTTATCACGGAAGCCGATGTTCAGTTCGCCCTCTCCCACCAGTTCCGGTATTCGTATCTGCAACGCGGGGAGAGCAAAGTCTCGGAAACCATCATTGCGGCATACAGCCCGTTTTCTCCCCAAGTGGAGGCTTTGCGCGCAATCCGCAGCCAGTTGATGCTGCGCTGGTTCGGTGGAGGCGAGGAGCATCGGCCTCTGGCAATCATCAGCCCGGAGAAAGGGGAAGGGCGCACTTGGTTTGCGGCTAATCTGGCTGTCGTGTTTTCGCAATTGGGCGCACGGACGTTGCTGATTGACACGGATCTCCGCGACCCGTCATTGCACCGGCTTTTTGGCATCAGCAACCGGAATGGGCTGTCTTCCATCTTGAGCGGCCGCGCCACGGGCAATGTGGTGTTCAAGGTTCCGTCTTTGGCGGACCTTTCCATTCTGCCTTCCGGGCCGATACCGCCTAATCCGCAGGAATTGCTGATGCGCCCCCTGCTGGACAGGATGATCGCGCAGCTATCCAACAGTTTCGACATCATTCTCATCGACACGCCCCCTGCGTCAAGATATGCTGAAAGCATTACTATTGCTTCACGGGCTGGCGGGGCGCTGATCGTTTGCAGGCAAGATCAGACGCGGGTGCGCGATCTGGACATGCTTTGCGCCAAACTAAAAGATGCCAATGTCGTTATTGCGGGTACTGTGCTCAATGGCAGTAGGGGTAAGGGGGATGGTTCCCGGATGGGGCAGCAGGGGAAAAACTTGGGCATGGCGGTTGCGTCGCGCTTGAGGCTGGAACTGAAGCCGTTTGGCGGCGGCAGCCGCCCCAAAAAACTGCTTCAGCAGCAAACCCGCCCGATACGCACGGTTTTCCCTGACGACGTGTCGATAGAAGGAAGTACAGCGGCATGCGAACCAGATGGGCAGGATGCGGGTTCCAAATTTTCTTACAGGAAACGGTGAACCGATTTTTTTAGCGGGCAGAAGTCGAGATGCGCATTCTGGTCAGTAATGATGATGGTTATTTCGCGCCGGGAATTGCGGCGCTGGCACAGGCGTTGTCCAGCGTGGCCGAAGTCATGGTGGTTGCGCCCGAACGGGATCGCAGCGGAGCAAGCAATTCCCTGACGCTCGACCGGCCGCTGAGCTTGCGGCGGGCGACCAATGGCTTTTATTACGTCAATGGCACACCGAGCGACTGCGTGCACCTTGCGGTGACGGGGCTATTCGATACATTGCCCGAAATAGTGATTTCCGGCGTCAACCACGGAGCCAACATGGGCGACGACACGGTTTATTCCGGCACGGTCGCTGCCGCTACTGAAGGGTATTTGCTGGGGATTCCTTCGCTCGCGGTGTCGCTTGTCAGCCGTGACGCGAGCGATTTTTCAGCGGCGGCGCGGGTGGCGGTCGATTTCGTCCATCGTTTCATGCGCCAGCCGTTCCGGGAACCCGTCCTGCTTAACATCAATGTGCCGGATTTGCCTTACGAACGCCTTGGCGCGCCGTGCGTGACGCGCCTTGGGCGGCGGCATAAGGCGGAGCCGGTGGTGCGCGGCACGACCCCGCGCGGCGACACTGTCTATTGGGTCGGCGCGGCGGGGCCCGCTGCCGACGCGGGCGAAGGGACGGACTTTCATGCCGTGGCCAGTGGCCAGATTTCGGTGACGCCGCTCCAGATCGACCTGACCCATACCGCGCAAACGGGTCAAGTTACCGATTGGCTGTTGCAATGAGCAGCGTGATTCGGGCAGCTTCCGCGCGTACCCCCGCTCTCGATGCTACCCGCGCCAGGGCGCGGATGATCGAGCGCCTTCGCGCGCAGGGGATACGCAATGAAAAAGTGCTGTCCGCGATGGGCGCGATTCCACGCCACCAGTTTGTTGAGAAAGGGCTGGCTTTCAGCGCCTATGATGACAGCGCCCTGCCTATCGGCTGGCAGCAAACGATCTCGCAGCCGTACATCGTTGCGAGGATGACCGAAATTTTGTGCGAGGGGCGCGAACTGGGGCGCACGCTGGAAATCGGCGCGGGCTGTGGCTACCAAGCCGCCGTGCTTTCACAGTTGGCGAGCGAAGTGTACGCAATTGAGCGGCTGAAGCCTTTGCTCGATCGTGCGCGGGAGAATTTGCGGCCATTGCGTTTGCCTAATCTGAGGCTGAAGTACGCAGATGGTACACTTGGGCTGCCTGAAGCAGCGCCTTTCGATACCATCATCGTTGCGGCAGGAGGATTGGCAGTGCCGCCTGCGCTCAAGGCGCAGCTTGCGCAGGGGGGCAAATTGCTGATTCCGGTGGGCGGCGACGCTGACCAGTGTTTGCTGCTGATTGAACGGCAAGGAAGCGTTTTCAGGGAAAGCAGGTGTGACCCGCCTGTGCGCTTTGTGCCATTGCTGACGGGGGCAGAATGAACAAGGAAACCTTTTTGAATCGTCTGGTTTGGTCGGCGCTGGTAGGCGTGGGCATGCTTTCCGCTGGATGCACCACCAATGGCACAGGCGGTGCGCCAGTGCGAGATTCCAGACCCATGTCGTCGGCAAGGGCGCAGCCCCAGCTCCAGCCGGAGGCTGCCGTATCGCCCGCCGCATCCGTTCCCCGTCCGGGGGAGCATGTCGTAGGGCAGAAGGAGCATGTGTATAGCATTGCGCGGCAGTACGGCATCCACCCAAATGACTTGATTGCTTGGAATAAGCTCTCTAGGCCAGACCAGCTTGAAATCGGGCAAACTCTGCGCCTCACCCCGCCGGAAGCGGTTGTCGAGCCGATAGCGCCGCCGAGCTTGCCGTCCGAAGCGGTTCTGTCGGAGGTCAAGCGCGAGCCACGAGGCGGCAAGGAGGCTTGGTCGGAAGAGGCGTGGGCGCGTCTGCATCCGCAGCAAATGGCATCCGGGGCAGACGGCAACGTACCGTCCGCGACCATGTCGCGCCCGGAATTAAGCTCACCGCAGCCAGCCGCCCCGGACGCTGCTTCGATGGCTTGGATATGGCCAGTCAAAGGCACGATCATCCGCCGCTTTGATGAAGCGACCAATACCGCGAGCAAGGCGCTCAATAAAGGCATCGACATTGCTGGAACGGCGGGTACGCCTGTTCTGGCTGCGGCGGGCGGCAAGGTTGCCTATGCAGGCGATGGTATGCGCGAACTTGGGAACCTGCTCATTATCCAACATAATGACGAATATTTAACGGCATATGCCCACAATCGCGCCATACTGGTGAAGGTAGGGGATACGGTAGAAAAAGGGCAGAAAGTTGCCGAACTCGGCAGTTCTGGCACTGACCGCCCCAAGCTGCATTTTGAACTGCGCAAACGTGGGCAGCCCATCGATCCACTGAAATACCTACCCGGCTTGTAGCGAAATGACATGGAAGATTCAGACGATCCTGACAACGCAGAAAGTCAAGAACTGAATCTTCCGCCCGAGGCCGAAGCGTTTCAGGAAGACCACCTTCCTGCGGATGACGAGCGTTTCAGCGACGCGACATATCGTTATCTGAACGAGATTGCCGCCAATCCCCTGCTGGACGCGCAAGAAGAGGGCATCTTGGCTCGTCGGGTGCGGATGGGTGATTTTGAGGCGCGGCAGACCATGATCGAGCGCAATCAGCGGCTCGTGGTGAACATAGCCAAGCGTTACCTCAATCGCGGCATCCCGCTGCTCGACTTGGTCGAAGAAGGCAATCTCGGCCTGATTCATTCCCTGGAAAAATTTGAGCCTGAGCGGGGGTTCCGTTTTTCCACCTACGCGACTTGGTGGATACTGCAGGCCATCGAACACGCGATCATGAGCCAGTCGCGCACGGTTCGTCTTCCCGTGCATATCAACAAGGAACTGAACCAAATTACCCGCGTCCGGCGCAAGCTGGAGGCGGACTGCCCAGGCAAATCCCCGGTTGCGGAAATCGCTTCCCGCCTTGAGAAGCCCGTCGGGCAGGTCTGCGCCATTCTGGCGCTTGATGAACGCGCCATCTCGCTTGACGCGCCGCTCGACATCGACCCTTCTCTGTCGATTGGGGATTCGCTTGCTGATGATGCCGCCGAAGCGCCAGACCTGCACATACAGAACAGCGAAATTGAAGCCCTGCTGCGGCGCTGGATTGATGCCCTAGGCGACAAGCATCAGCAGGTCGTCCGCCACCGCTACGGCATCGACGATTGCGACATTTTGACCCTCAAAGAGCTTTCCAGCCTGCTTGGCATCACCCGCGAGCGGGTGCGGCAGATTCAGATCGAGGCGCTCGGTCAGCTTCGGAAGATGATCCGTCGGCGGGGAATGACCAAAGAGAGCCTGCTGTAACGGGGGGCAGGGCATTTCAGCCCTTGCGCTTGTCCCGCTCGATCAGCGCGTAGGCCGAATGGTTGTGGATAGACTCAAAGTTTTCCGATTCCACAATGTAGGCATCGATCCGTGGCTCGACGTTGAGCACCGCCGCTACGTCGCGCACCATGTCTTCCACAAATTTGGGATTGTCGTAAGCGCGTTCGGTGACGAATTTTTCGTCCGGGCGCTTGAGCAGGCCGTAGACCTCGCAGGAAGCCAAGCCTTCCACGATTTGGACGACCTCCTCGATCCACATGTGCTGGTTGAGCGTGGCCGTGACGGTGACGCGGGAGCGTTGGTTGTGCGCCCCATAGGCGGAGATTTCCTTTGAGCACGGGCATAGGCTCGTGGCGGGAATGGCGACTTTGAGGGTGAAGTCGTGGCGGCCATCCCCGGCGAGGGTTCCGATGAACGTGATGTCGTAGTCCATCAGGCTGCGCACGCCGGACACCGGAGCCGTCTTGGCGATGAAGTAAGGAAACCTCATCTCCAGATAGCCGCTTTTGGCTTCGAGGCGCTCGACCATCATGCGCAGCATGGGGCCGAAGGATTCCACGGAAATCTCGCGTTCGTCGCGGTTGAGGATTTCAACGAAGCGCGACATGTGGGTTCCCTTGAAATCATGGGGAAGCCCGACATACATATTGAATACGGCAATGGTGTGCTGGATGCCTTCGGATTTGTCGCGCACGCGGATCGGATGGCGGATGTTCTTGATGCCAACTTTGTCGATGGCGATGTGGCGGCGGTCGGGGCTGCCTTGTACGTCGGGAATGGGGGCGCAGTGATTCATGTGTGTGGCGTGCTGTTTTTCTCTGTTTGGCGGATGGCGGAAATGATGCCTTCGGCATCAAGCCCTGTTTCGGCGAGCAATTGCCGCTGCTCTCCGTGGTCGATGAAGCGGTCGGGCAGCCCCAGCCGCAAAAGCCTCGGGCGCTCTGGCAGGGCATCCAGAACGCGGGCGATTTCGGAACCCGCGCCGCCGATGGCGGCATTTTCTTCAAGGGTGACGATAAGGCTGTGTTCCCGCGCAAGTGCCGTGACGAGGGTTTCATCGAGGGGTTTGACAAAGCGCATGTTGGCGACGGTGGCATCAAGCGTTTCAGCCGCTTCCAAGGCGGGCGCGAGGAGGCTTCCAAAAGCGAGCAGCGCGATTTCGCGCCCGCGACGACGGATTTCGCCCTTGCCGATGGGCAGCGCATTCAGGCCGGTTTCGGGCGTGACGCCCGGCCCTTTTCCGCGTGGGTAGCGCACGGCGGAGGGACCATTATGAGCCAGCGCGGTGGTGAGCATCTGGTGGCATTCATTTTCGTCTGAAGGGGCCATCACCAGCATGTTGGGTATGCAGGCGAGGAAAGAGAGGTCGAACGCGCCGTGGTGGGTCGCCCCATCCGCTCCGGCCAGTCCGGCGCGGTCGATGGCGAGCAGCACGGGCAGGTTTTGCAGCGCGATGTCGTGGATAAGCTGGTCGTAAGCGCGTTGCAGGAAAGTGGAGTAAATCGCCACCACTGGGCGGTAGCCCTCGCAGGCCAGCCCCGCCGCGAAGGTGAGCGCGTGCTGCTCGGCGATGCCTACGTCGTAATAACGTTCAGGGAACTCACGGGCGAAACGGGTCAGCCCGGAGCCTTCGCCCATCGCCGGGGTGATGGCGATGACACGCGGGTCGCGTGCGGCGGCATCGCAGAGCCAGTCGCCGAATACCTGCGTGTAGGTGGGCTTCGTTCCCGTGCTCTCTTCCTGTAGCCCCGTGCGGTGGTTGAATTTTGAGACACCGTGATAGCGGACGGGGTCGGCTTCGGCGAGCTTATAGCCTTGCCCCTTGCGGGTGATGACATGCAGGAAGCGCGGGCCTTTGAAGCCGCGCATGCCTTGGAGCGTCGGCACAAGAACGTCGAGGTCGTGGCCATCGACGGGACCGAAGTAATGGAAGCCGAATTCCTCGAACAGCGTACCGGGGGAGTTGGGCGCGACCATCCCTTTAGCGACTTCTTCCATCTTTCGCGCCAGACCCAGCACGGGCGGCGGCGCACCGTCGAGCACTTTCTTGCCGAGGCGGCGGGCGGCGTCATAGGGCGTCAGCAGGCGGGCGAGAATGCCGGAGAGCGCGCCAACGGGCGGCGAAATCGACATTTCATTGTCGTTGAGGATGACCAGCAGGTTGATGTCTTTCATGTTGCCGGCATTGTTGAGCGCCTCGAACGCCATGCCCGCCGACATGGCGCCGTCGCCAATGACGGCAATGGCGGCATGCGGCTCGCCCCGGTCGCGCGCGGCAACGGCCATTGCGAGCGCGGCGGAAATGGAGGTCGACGAGTGCGCCGTGCCGAAAGCGTCGTATTCGCTTTCGGAGCGGCGCGGAAAACCAGAGATGCCGCCGTAGTGGCGCAGGTTCGCCATCGCCTCGCGCCGCCCCGTGAGGATTTTGTGGCTGTAGGTCTGATGCCCGACATCCCAGACGACGCGATCCTCTGGAATGCTGAAAACGTGGTGCAGGGCAACGGTCAGCTCGACCGTGCCAAGGTTGGAGGAGAGATGCCCCCCGGTTTTGGAGACCGACTCAATCAGGAAGCGCCTAAGCTCATCGGCCAGCTTGGGCAGCTCGCCGCGATCAAGCGCCCGGACTTCCGCCGGGGAATGAATACGGTCGAGATAAGGAAAATCGGACATCTTGGCGGGGGCGGATCAGAAAGCGCGGTGCGAGATGAAATCGGCCAGTTCGTGCAGACGGCTGGCGCGTTCTCCCAGCGGCGCGAGCGCCTCGTGGGCTTCGGAGAGCAGGTCTTCGGCAAAGCGGCGGGCATCGGTCAGCCCCAACAGGCTGACATAGGTCGGCTTGCCGTTCGAGGCATCCTTGCCCGCCGTCTTGCCCAGCGTGGCGGTGTCGGAAGCGGCGTCGAGAATATCGTCGACCACCTGATACAGCAGGCCGATGCGTTTGGCGTAATGGTCGAGCCGCTGCCGCCGATTGTCGAGAACCCCTTCACCCGCCCGCGCGCCGATGAGGACGGCGGCGCGAACCAGCGCGCCAGTTTTGCGCACGTGCATGGATTCAAGCACCTCGCGGGTGATTTCGTGTCCGGCAGAGGCAATGTCGATGGCTTGCCCGCCCGCCATGCCATGAGAACCCGCCGCTTGCGCCAGCAGCAGGATGGCTTCGATTTGTCCGGCTGCGGTGGCACTGACCGAAGTTTCGGCCAGCACTTGAAAGGCGAGGGTTTGCAGGGCATCGCCCGCCAGCAGCGCCGTGGCCTCATCGTATTCGACATGGACAGTGGGTTTTCCCCGGCGCAGCTTGTCATCATCCATGCAGGGCAAGTCGTCATGGATGAGCGAATAGGCGTGGATGAGTTCCACGGCACAGGCGGCGCGGTCAAGCTGTTCGGGCTTGGCGTGGGTGAAGGAACTGCCCGTGGCATGCACCAGCAGCGAGCGTATCCGCTTGCCGCCGCCGAGGGCGGCGTAGCGCATGGCCTCGTGCAGCCTGCACGGGGCAAGGCTGGCGGCGGGCAGGATGGTTTGCAGGGCGGTTTCGGTACGCTGCTGTATGTAAGTGACCCAGTCGGGAAAATTCATGGCGTGTCAACCTTCAAGTGGTGATGCCCGACTGGAAAGGAACGGGCGTTTTGCCTTCGAGAATCTTGATTTGCTGTTTGGCGGCATCGAGCTTTTCCTGGCAGTGCCGGAGCAGGTCGATGCCGCGCTTGTATTGTTCAAGCGCCTGTTCGAGCGGAAGCGAAGCCGTTTCCATTTTCTGCACGATGGATTCCAGCTCTGATACTGCGGCTTCAAAGGTTTTTGGGGCGGGCGCTGGCTTGGTCATGATTCAGAATGGGGAAAGCACGGAACACGGAGTGAAAGAGCGAAAAAAAACCGCCATAAAGACGCAATAACATAACCGAACGCGCATCCGGCGGTCAAATTAGCCTGAAACGGCGCTTGCGCGTTTTTCCGGTTTTCTGTTTTCGTTTGAAAGGGCAGGCGGGAATATCCGCCGCCGCTTCTACGGCGCGGTTGATGCCCATATTTTTCGCCCGTGGCATTTCGGCGAAAAGACATTTGAATTGGAAAAGAGTTTTTTTTCTGGCAGCGGGCTGCCGATATGGAAATCGGCCATTGAGGATGATGGGCGGGAGGCGGCAATAGAAGCCTTGGCAGCGCACATGCGCTGCCAAGGCTTTTCAAGGGCATATCGCGCTCAGGATAGAATTCTTGCCTGCACGGGCTTCGTCAAGCAGGGCGATGAATTCCGGCGGCTTGGCTTCCGTGCCGCTGTCATTCTCCGGCGCGGAAGGCTTTTCGGGCGCGAGCGGATTGGCGACATCGGATGCCCGCACGGCGAGCCGCACGATGTCGCGCAAGGTTTGGGGCGGATAGTTGCCGCCGTTCAAGGATTCATCGTCAAACGAGTCGATGATGTCGTCGGGCAGTTCAAAGGCTTCGAGCACGGAGCGGGAAATTGGGTTTTTCCACACCGATATGAATTCGGCAAACCGCTCGATGTTGTTTTCCAGCGCGGGATAGTGGGCCGTCCGCGCCAGCAGGAAGAACTGGCCAATATCGACCATCATGCCCGCCAGCATGGCCGTGTCCGGGTTGACCGTTTTCAGGTGGTGGGCAAAGGCGTAAGACCAAGCGGCGACATCGGCGGAATGCCGCCAGAGCTTGGAGGCAATCGCGCGCACCTGCGCCGAACGGTGATCCTGGGCGAGCTGTTCGGCGGCCACGGCAAAAGCCAGGCAGCGCAATGCCGCCAAGCCGATGCGCGTGACCGCGCTGCTAACGCTGGTGACATGTGCGCCGTAAGGATTGAGCAATATCGCGTT
>JAITVD010000046.1 GCA_031285965.1 Azoarcus sp. | reverse complement strand
AAGACAAAAAAACCGCCCCAAAAAGGCGGTTTCTCCCTGTCCGAAAATCATCAAAAAAACGCAAAAATTCCCGTCCGAAAATCAAACCCGGTCTGTCCGGAAATCAAAGCCGCTTTACTAGCAGCACGCGCAAGCGGTCTTTGATGGTCAGACCCGGCGCGACGATGAGAAAGCCGCGCGTGAACTTCCGGCTGTTGGGGTGGCGGACGGCGTTGACGGTCTGCCACGCGATGAGCATGGCCATGACCGTGGTCTTGCCCGCGCCCGTGGCAAGTTTCAGGGCAAGGCGGCTGAGTTCGGGATTGGCTTCGTCGTTGGCCTTGCCAAGGTGGTCGAGGAAGCGTTGGCCGCTCTTGCCCAGTTGCGGGGCAACCTCGGCGAGCCAGATCGCGGTTTCCACCGCTTCAACCTGACAGAAGAACGGACGGATGCCGGAGAACGGATGGTTGCGCCAGTGCTGCAACAGCCGCGCGGTTTCCGGCGTGACGCGCCACGCCGACGGCGGCAGCATCCGCCATTTGTCCACTTCCTCGCGCACCGCGTTGATGACGGTGGTGTGGTCGTACGGCTGCTTCTCGGTGGATAGTCCCCCGCCGAACAGTAGCGAGGCTTGCACCGCCCCGCCGCGCTGCTTGCGGGGCTTCGGAATCGGGGTGATGAAGTCGGCCTGACGGCGCGTTTCATTGATGGCCTGCGTGGGCTGGCCGGACGCATCCAATGCCCAATGACGCGCAGGGCGCTCGTAAGGCGAATTCAGGATGGGCTGCTCGAAAAACTGATTGGACATTGCCTTGTCATCCTTTTGTTTTTTTGGGCGGATTGCCCGTCACAAACGCTCCCCCGGCCTTTCCAGAGTGATGTGGCCCAGCGAGCCTGTGCGGTAGTCCGTGAGAAAAACGTTCGCGGCTTTTTCCAAGTCGATTTCGCCGCCTTTGCGCATGCAGCCGCGCCGCTGGGCGATGCGTTCCAGCAGGCTTTCTCCGTCCAGCCCGGCTACGTCGATCCGGTAGCGGGCTTCGATGAGCGCGGGGTAGCGCGCCAGCAGAATCGCGCCGAGATGCGCCGCCACTTCTTCGTCGATGACCGCGTTGCGCCCGATTGCGTGGCTGGCGGCGAGCATGAAGCCGTCAGCGTCATGCTCGATTTTCGGCCACATCAGGCCCGGCGTGTCCGTAAGCGTCATCCCCGGCCCCAAGTCGAGCGTCTGCTGGCTTTTCGTTACCGCCGGTTCGTCGCCCACTTTCGCCACGCGGCGCTTGATGAGCGCGTTCATCAAGGTCGATTTGCCCGTGTTCGGGATGCCCGCCAGAATCATCCGCAGCGGCTTTTCCGCCCCGCTGCGATGCGGCGCGAGCTGCTGCGCCAAGGCTGGAATGCGCCCCACGTCCGCCGGATGCTTTGCCGAAATCGCCACCGCCCGCACGCCGGGCTGGGCGCTGTAATGGGCAATCCATTCGCGGGTCACGGGCGGGTCGGCAAGGTCGGCCTTGTTGAGCAGCTTCAGGCAGGGGCGATTACGGAACCGCCGCAGCTCCTCAATCATCGGGTTGCTGCTGGCGCCGGGCAGACGCGCATCCGTCACCTCAATGACGACATCGATATCCGCCAGCGCCTTGGCAAAGGCGCGGCGCGCGGAATTCATATGACCCGGAAACCACTGGATTGATGGCATTGGAAGACACTGGCGCGGAATGGTTGCGCATTATCCCATCCAATGCCGCAGGGCAGCCATGAGCCGCCCGACGAAAAATGGAACTCTCTTTCGCCAAAGCATCCAATGCAGGTGTGCAGCGCCTATCAAATCATGATAAATAAGCACATTCACAACGCATTTCCAGAAGGTTAGATCATGCCTCTCTCCAACGACCCTTTCGTCCTGCAAGATTCCCGGCTTCTCCGCCATCAGCCTTTCGTCAACGGCCAATGGATTGACGGGGACGCGCCCGCCTTGGCGGTGGACAATCCCGCCACAGGCGCTTGTCTGGGCGAAGTCGAAACGCTTTCCGCCGCCTCGGTCAACGCCGCCATCGATGCCGCACGAGACGCGCTGCCGGGCTGGAAGGCGATGACGGCGCGGGAGCGTTCCGTGCGGATGGAACGCTGGCATGACCTCATGCTGGAGCATGCCGACGACCTCGCCCGCATCATGACGCTTGAGCAAGGCAAGCCGCTGGCCGAAGCGCGGGGGGAAATCCTCTACGGTGCGTCGTTTGCCAAATGGTTCGCGGAAGAAAGCCGCCGCGCCTATGGGGAAATCATCCCGCCGCCCGCCCGTGGGCGCAGGCTGCTCGTGCTGCGCGAGCCTATCGGCGTGTGCGCGGCTATCACCCCGTGGAATTTCCCTTGCGCCATGATTGTGCGCAAAACCGCACCCGCGCTGGCCGCCGGATGCCCAATCATCCTCAAGCCAGCGGAATCCACCCCGTTCTCCGCGCTGGCGCTGGCGGAACTCGCGCAGCGCGCGGGCATCCCGCCGGGAGTGTTCAACGTCGTCCTCGGCAACCCGCCGGACATCGGCAAAGCCTTCGCCGCCCATCCGGCTGTCCGAAAACTTTCTTTCACCGGCTCCACGCGCACGGGGCGCGTCCTGCTGGCGCAAGCGGCGGAACAGATACAGAAAGTCACCCTTGAACTGGGCGGAAACGCGCCTTTCATCGTCTTTGAGGATGCCGATTTCGATGCCGCCATCGACGGAGCCATCGCCGCCAAGTTCCGCAACGCCGGACAAGTGTGCGTGGCCGTCAACCGCATCCTCGTGCATGAAACCCTTTTTGGCCGCTTCACCGAATGCCTTGCCGCCCGCGTGGCGGCGCTGAAAGTCGGCAACGGGCTTGACCCGGACACCGACATCGGCCCGCTCATCAACGCCGCCGCCATCGAGCGCATCACGGCGTTGCTCGCGGAAGCCAAAGCGGACGGCGCGAAAATCCACACGGGCGGGCAGCCGCACAAGCTCGGCGGGCTTTACTTTGAGCCGACGGTCATCACCCAAATCAATCCGTGCGCCCGCCTTTGGCGGGAAGAAATTTTTGGCCCCGTCATCACCCTCATTCCTTTCCGCGATGAGGCCGAAGCCCTGCGGCTGGCCAACGATACCGAATACGGGCTGGCCTCCTACTTTTACAGCCGCGATCTGGGCAGGCTTTTCCGTGTCGCCGAAGGCTTGCATTTCGGCATGGTGGGCGCGAACACGCCCGCCATTTCCAGCGAATGCGCGCCGTTTGGCGGCATCAAGGCATCCGGTTTTGGACGCGAAGGCTCAAGCCACGGCATCGACGACTACCTCGAATTCAAAACCGTTTGGATTGGCGGCATCTGAACCGCTAAAATGCGTCATTCTTCAAGCACGACGCAGCTTTAGGGGTTCAGTTCATGGCAGGTCATTCCAAATGGGCCAATATCCAGCACCGCAAAGGTCGACAAGACGCTAAACGGGGCAAGATTTTTACCCGTCTTATCAAAGAAATTACCGTCGCCGCCAAAATGGGCGGCGGTGACGTGACTTCCAACCCGCGCCTGCGGCTGGCCATCGACAAGGCCAAAGGCGAATCCGTTCCCAAAGACACCATCGAGAACGCCATCAAGCGCGGCACGGGGCAACTGGAAGGCGTCGTCTACGAAGAAGCGCGTTACGAAGGCTATGGCATCGCGGGCGCGGCGGTCATCGTCGATTGCCTGACCGACAGCCGAAACCGCACCGTTGCCGACGTGCGCCACGCTTTCAGCAAATACGGCGGCAGCATGGGTACGGACGGCTGCGTGGCTTTCCAGTTCAAACACTGCGGGCAGATGCTCTTTGCTCCCGGAACCGACGAAAACGCCTTGATGGAAGCCGCGCTCGAAGCCGGCGCCGAGGACATCGTCGCCAATGACGACGGCTCCATCGAAGTCATGACCGGCCCGTGGGAATTCACCGCCGTGCGCGAGGCGCTGGAAGCCGTCGGCCTCAAGCCCGAATTCGGCGAAGTCACCATGAAGCCGCTGAACGAGACGGAACTCACCGGCGAGGACAGCCTGCGGATGCAGAAATTGCTGGATGCCCTCGAATCCCTCGACGACGTGCAGGAGGTCTACACCTCCGCCGTGCTTGACGACGAATAGCCAACATGGCCAATGCCGCGCCCGCCACCATCCGCATCCTCGGGCTTGATCCGGGGCTGCGGATTACGGGTTTCGGCGTCATCGACGCCGTCGGCAGCCGCTTGAGCTATGTTGCCAGCGGTTGCGTCCGCACCAGCGAAGGCGCGGATCGCCCCTTGCCGGAGCGCCTCAAAACGCTGCTCGACGGTGTCCGCAAAATTATCGACACCTACCATCCCGCCGTCGCCGCTATCGAGAAAGTGTTCGTCAACGTCAATCCACAGTCCACCCTCCTCCTCGGACAAGCGCGCGGCGCGGTCATCTGCGGCGCGGTCTCTTGCAACCTGCCCGTTGCCGAATACACGGCGCTGCAAATCAAACAGGCCGTCGTCGGGCAAGGCAAGGCCAGCAAGGAACAGGTTCAACACATGGTTGCCCGCTTGCTTTCGCTCGCTGGCGAGCCGCAAGCGGATGCCGCCGACGCGCTGGCGTGCGCCATCTGCCACGCCCACGGCAGCACCGGACTGGCCGCGCTCACCGGCCCCTTCGCCCGGCAGCGCGGCGGGCGTATTCTGGGCAGCGTCCAAGCGGCAAAAGGCCGATAGACCTTGTGGGGCGACACCGTATCGTTTATAGTGCCGCCTCTTCTTAGGGGGGTATAGCTCAGTTGGTAGAGCAGCGGACTCTTAATCCGTAGGTCCAAGGTTCGAACCCTTGTGCCCCTACCAAAAAATCAAAGGGCTGCGGCAATGCAGCCCTTTTCGCTGATGGAGTGCCGGGAGAGGGACTCGAACCCTCACAGTGTCACCACCGGCGGATTTTGAGTCCGCTGCGTCTACCGATTCCGCCATCCCGGCCATGTCGTATGGGGAAGCGCCGCATTATCCATGAATCGCCCCCTCAGCGGCAAGCATTTGATGTTTCTCTCCCGATGCCTCTTACAACCGACGATTTCGATTACGCGCTTCCCGGCCACCTGATTGCCCAAGCGCCACTGGCCGAGCGTGACGCCAGCCGCCTTCTGGCGGTGGGGCAGACGCTAGCCGACCGCCATTTCTCCGACCTGCCGGAATTCATCCGCCCTAATGATTTGCTGGTGTTCAACGATACCCGCGTGCTCCATGCCCGCCTTTTCGGAACCAAAGAAAGCGGTGGCGCGGTCGAGGTGCTGCTCGAACGGGCGCTGGGCGGCAACGAGGCGCTGGCGCAGGTACGCGCTTCCCGCTCGCCCAAAACGGGAAGCGTTCTGCGGCTGGCGGGCGCGTTCGATGTCACCGTGCTGGGCCGCATCGGCGAATTCTTCCACCTGCGCTTTCCGCCCAACGAAAACCTTATCGACTTAATCGAGCGCCACGGCAAATTGCCCTTGCCGCCCTATATCCAGCGAGAAGCCGCCGAATCCGATGAAGGCCGCTACCAGACCGTCTATGCCCGCACACCCGGTTCGGTGGCCGCGCCGACCGCAGGGCTGCATTTCGATGGGAAAATGTTCGAGGCGCTGTTGCGGCGCGGCGCAAAAACGGCATGGCTGACCCTGCATGTCGGCGCGGGCACGTTCCAGCCGGTGCGCGTGCACAACCTTGCCGAACACCAGATGCACCGCGAGCATTATGTGATTCCGCCCGCAACGGTCGAGGCCATCGCCGCCACGCGCAAGTCGGGCGGACGGGTGATTGCGGTCGGCACGACCAGCCTGCGGGCGCTTGAGGCAGCGGCGCACGGCGGGGAACTTGTTGCGGGCGAAGGCGAGACGGCGCTTTTCATCCGTCCGGGTTTCCGTTTTCGCGTGGCGGACGCGCTCATCACCAATTTTCACCTTCCGCGCTCGACGCTTCTGATGCTGGTGTCGGCGTTCGCGGGCATGGAAACGGTTCGTCGCGCCTACCGCCACGCCCTCGAGCGGGAATATCGTTTTTTCAGCTACGGGGATGCCATGTTCCTTACCCGAGACAACGGGACGGTTTGCGATGCGCTTTGAGCTTCTCTCCACCAGCGATTGCGCCCGCCGGGGGCGCTTGGCTCTGGCGCACGGCTCGGTCGAGACGCCCGCCTTCATGCCAGTGGGAACCTACGGCACGGTCAAGGCGATGACCCCGTCCATGCTGGCGGAAAGCGGCGCGCAGATTTGCCTCGGCAACACGTTCCACCTGTGGCTGAGGCCGGGGCAGGAAGTCATCGCCGCGCATCAGGGGTTGCATGGCTTCATGGGCTGGAACAAGCCCATCCTGACGGATTCAGGCGGATTTCAGGTATTCAGCCTTGGCGCTTTGCGCAAAATCAGCGAGGAAGGCGTGCGTTTCGCCAGCCCAATCGACGGCGCACGCCTGTTTTTGACCCCGGAAGCGTCGATGCAGATACAGGCCGCGCTCGGTTCCGACATCGTGATGATTTTCGATGAGTGCACGCCGTGGCCCGCGAGTTTTGATGAAGCCGCCCAGTCAATGCGCCTGTCGCTGCGTTGGGCGAGGCGCTCGCGAGACGAGTTCGACCGCCTCTGCAATGCCAACGCGCTGTTTGGCATCGTTCAGGGCGGCATGTTTGAATCGCTGCGCGACGAGTCGCTCGCCGCGCTCACCGAAATTGGCTTCGACGGTTTTGCGGTTGGCGGGCTGTCCGTAGGGGAGCCTCGGGAAGACATGGCGCGGATTCTGACCCACATTGCGCCGAAGCTGCCTGTGAGCCGTCCGCGCTACTTGATGGGGGTGGGCCGTCCCGAGGACATCGTGGAGGCAGTCGCGGCAGGCATCGACATGTTCGATTGCGTAATGCCGACCCGCAACGCGCGCAACGGCTGGCTGTTTACCCGATACGGCGACATCAAGATTAAAAATGCCGTTCATAAGACCGACCTGCGCCCGCTTGATGCCGATTGCGCCTGTTACACATGCCGCAACTTCAGCCGCGCCTATCTCCACCATCTGCACCGCACAGGCGAGATGCTCGGCAGCATGCTCAACACCGTGCACAACCTGCATTATTATCAGTGGTTGATGGCAGGGATTCGCGCAGCCGTTGAGGCGGATGATTTTCGCGGATTCGCGCAGCGTTTCCACGCCGAACGGAACCAAGAACCAGAATGATTAGCGGAGAAAACCCGGTTTTCAGGCAGCCTTCCGCACGGGCTGGCACAAACGTGGGAAAAGTGCTATATCCGTACCCAGTATCAGCTTTTTTGAGCAGGTCGCCTGTTTTTTCGGCGGTCATGGCAGCCGATGTTGTACCCACAGCGATACCGCCTCATGGCGGCAATTCGTATTTCCGTACACTCAATGAACTGTTTGAATCTTGACTAAACACGCCACCTCTTCCCGAACACCCCATCCTCGGCTGTTCGTGCTGCGCAAACGGCTGGCTCTGCGCCTGACTCTGATCGCCACGATTGCCTTGATGCTGATACCCCTGTTCGCGGCTGCTGCGCTCGGCATCGGCGTGCTGGGCGCGTATGGCGCTTGGAGCATCCTTGAGCCGAAATGGCCCGCAGCGGCGATTTTCTTCGGCACACTCTCGTTTGTCTCAATGAGCTTCTTTGCCGTACGGCTGCTGTCCGTGCTGTTCGTGCCCCTGCCTTCGCCCGAGGGCGTGCGTTTGTCGCAGGAGGACGCGCCCGCCCTGCATCAGCTCATCAAGAACATGGTTTGGACGCTTGAAGCCGGGCGCATCGACCATGTTTTGGTGACACCCGAAATGAACGCAGCCGTTTTGCAGCGCCCAAGCAGCGGATTTTTAGGGCGGGTCAAAACGTACCTCCTGATCGGTTTGCCATTGATGCACAGCATCACAGCCCCGCAACTGGTGGCGGTGCTGGCGCATGAACTCGCCCATCTTGCCGCGCAGCGCAAAGGGGCTGGCAAACACGCCGCCTTGCTGCGGGCTTGGTGGCTGCGAACGCTCGACAGGATTGGGGACGTGTTCCCCGTCTTTGGGGCGCGGGTGGATGTTTGGCTAGCGCGTTTCTACGGCGATATGGCGCGCTTGGCGCGTATCGAAGAATTCGAGGCCGATGCGTATGCTATCAAGGTGGTCGATACTGATTTGTTCAGCGAAACCCTGATTGAAGTCTCGCTCAAGGAACAATTCCTGTCCAATGACTACTGGCCGCGTGTTTTGGCTCAAAGCTGCGTACGGGCAAAGCCGCTGGTGCGCCCATTTCGAGATCTGTGCTTGGGCATGAGCGCCGGTTTTTTGCGCCGCGCAGCGGTCAGCGACATGCCCTCCGACCACGGCGGTTTGCCGCAATCCATGCACCCCACGACCAAAGAGCGTTTGAGCGCCCTGCGTGTATTGCCCAAACCGCAAAAGGCATCTTCCTACGATTTCCCGACAGCGGCAGACTATTATCTGTCGCCGCTTCTGCTCACCTTGGCCTGGGTGTTCGACCGCGCGTGGTGGCGGGATGTGCGCCCTGACTGGCGGCTCACGTACCGCAAAGCCTGCCGTGCGCACTGCCGCAAAGCGCGGACAGCAAAGCATGACGATGCGTGAGCCAGTATCACGGCTCGACAAACCGCTCTCGAAGAAATTCGTTTTCAAGCTCGCGCAGACCAAAGAAGAACTGGAAGCGTGTTTCCGTCTGCTGCATGATGAGCGTGTGCGCTCGGGCCGCATGGAGCCTGATCCGTCTGGAATGTGGCTCACGCTTCACCATGTCCTGCCGACCACTTCAATGCTGATGTGCCGCTACGGGACGCGGGTAATAGGAACGGTTTCGCTGATACGCGAAAACAGCCTAGGTTTCCCGATGCAGCAGATATTCGATTTGAACGAAATTTTTCGGACGGGCGGCAATGTGGCCGAGGTCTCGGCGCTGGCAATTGATAGCCGCTACCGCAGGATAAAAAACCGGATTCTAATACCGCTGCTGAAATTCTTATATGAATATGCGGAATATCGGTTCGATATACGGCATCTGCTCATCGCCGCCCATCCATGGCATATCTCGTTCTGCGAAAATGTTTTATGTTTCAGCCAGTTACCTCGTCGCCAAAATTCTGCGCAATCCAAAAACATGCTCGGGGCGCATCTCGACCTTGAGCAAGCAAAAGAGAGGTTTTCCCAGAAATATGCCGATGCTCCTTTGGGAAAAAACCTGTACCACTATTTCACCGTGGCGGCGCTGCCCAATGGGCAATTTCCCCATCAGCGTTTCGATGCCACGACCGACCCGGTCATGACGCCGGAACGGGTCGATTATTTCTTCAACCAAAAAACGAAAATATTCTCTGCCCTGAAATCGCGGGAAATCCGCTTATTGCACGCCATCTATAGCTCGTCCAAATATCGAACCTGTTTGCCGCCATTACCCGAAAGCAAATCAAATTTACCCGCGCAGAAGCAGGGCAGCCGCCGTTATCCGGTCAAATGTCCAGCGCATTTGCGGATAAAGCAAACGAATGCCTCTTCAGAGCTTATCGCGCTGAATGTCTATGAATGCTCCGAAACGGTTATTTGCGTCCAAGCCGACAAACCACTATCAATTGGTTTGGCTGGAGAAATCGAAGTGGAACTGGGTTCTGCCATAAACAAGTTTGGACGCTGCACGCTGCCCGTAGAAATAGTCCGCCTCGGTTGGCACAGCCGCCGTGCCGCCATGATGAACATTCTTAATGCCGATGCCGCACAGAAGGAATTGTGGTTGAAATTCATCCGCGCCCTCACAGATATAGATATACCCATTATCGTCGCCCCCGAAAAAAATTCTTATTTCGATGACGATGACCCGCTTTCGATGTAACGTTCCGGCTGTATGCGACGGTTTGGGCAGGCAATAGGGCGTTGCGGAGCAACGACCCCTGCCCAAACTGTGGGTGGAGTAAAACCGCACAAAGGCCGCAGGCCGACTGCGGTTTTGAGGAACCCTGGAGCCGCCGAATGGCGGCGGAACGCATACAGTCTTGTTATGCGAAGTAGCCCCGTACTCCATTATTTTATTTCCCCTTTCATTTTTTCAGGAATCTTCCATTTATGCTTTATGTTTATTTCATTGTCTTTATCCATCTTGGGATTATATTTTATTATTTCTTTACATTCATTTGAAATAATTTTATTTTCTATCTTTTGAAATACATTATAGTCCTCAAACATATCAGAAAATAAATAATACTGTTTTGTTTTCCAATAAATAAACAGGGCTATTCCTTTATCACAATACTTATGTTCCAATAATTTTTTGTATTGTTTTGAAAACTCAAGGCGAGATTTTGTAGCCAACAAATACACAATATTGTATAATTCCATGCTATTATCACATCTTGCTAAAAGATTATCAAAATATTCCCCAAACCATGAATTTACTTCCTTCTCATCATAGTAAATATATGGTTCTTCCCCATTTGTTTCTTCAAACATTATTTCAGGTATATTTTCATATTTTGGCATATCTTCTTTTGGATCATATTTTATTGAAGTTTTTTTATAAAATCCATTTTCATAATTTTTGATTATAACCTTTATTAAATTAAAAATATCTATGTCAATATATTTTATTGATTTTGCATTATAATTATATTTTGTATAATCATATGGCTGTGCCCGCCAAAAAATCATAAGGGCTGTTGCCTCACTGCATAATTTATTTTCAATAATCCATTCCAGTATAATGATACCATTATCCCAATTGTGATTTTCTGCAATATAATGTAATTCTTCAGATGTTGTTAATTTATTGAAAATATCTTTATCTGGTTCCTCAACTTCATTGAAGTATTTATCCAGTTCTTTATTATCCATAATTTATTATCGTTCTTTTCTTTTAATTTGTCAATCCATTTTAGGGGCTATTTCGCATAACGTTCCGGCTGTATGCGACGGTTTGGGCAGGTTATAGGGCGTTGCGAAGCAACGACCCCTGCCCAAACTGTGGGTGGAGTAAAACCGCACAAAGGCCGCAGGCCGACTGCGGTTTTGCGGAACCTTGGAGC
>JAITVD010000038.1 GCA_031285965.1 Azoarcus sp. | reverse complement strand
ACGCATTCCCCATAATAGAGTTTAGGTTGTCCAGGTTTTTCTGGCCTATCGGGAACATAGGGCTTGCCAACCAGCGACATCGGATTCAGATAAATATAAGGCCCGGCCATCATTTTCCTCCTTCCAGTAAGCGCCCCTTTCGGGGCGGCTCAATCATCAGCAAACTTTATTGGACTACAAATCCCATCCCACTGGAATGTTACCACTAAACGTGCCGTCCTCGTGGTTTTTGAAGCAGTCTGCCTTTTCTTCGTGGAACGTCGAATAATCCGGCTCTTGTGTGAGCAAATCACAATATTCGGGTAGGCTACCAAGAGTATCACGTCTGCGATGACAGCCGATCTGTCCGACCGTCTATGGTGCATCGAAAACGTCGCCGCTTTGATTCCTGAACATGATGGAAAGAAGCGTGAACCGTAAGGGAGCAGGTTCAGGCGGTAACAATTCAAAATGAGGCACTGCTAAAGAACAAAAAGGGTTGCGCAGCGTGATGCTGGCAACCCTTTTTGTTTGGGGGCGGTGCGCTTGGCTTTCTTGGCGCTGGTTTGGGTCGAAATCACCGCACCAGCGGCTTGTAGCGAATCCGTCTCGGCCTTGCGCCTTCTTCGCCGAGGCGTTTTTTCTTGTCGGCCTCGTATTCTTGGTAGTTGCCCGCGAAGAACGTCCATTGGGAATCGCCTTCGGCGGCGAGGATGTGGGTGGCGATGCGGTCGAGGAACCAGCGGTCGTGGGAGATGACGAGCGCCACGCCCGCGAATTCGAGCAGGGCATCTTCTAGGGCGCGCAGGGTTTCCACGTCCAGGTCATTGGACGGTTCGTCCAGCAGCAGCACGTTGCCGCCTTTCATTAAGGTTTTGGCCAGATGGAGCCGCCCGCGCTCGCCGCCGGAGAGCTTGCCCACCTGCTTGCCCTGATCCGCGCCTTTGAAATTGAAGCGGCCAATGTAGGCGCGGCTGGGCATCTCGAACTTGCCGATGGTGAGGATGTCCGCGCCGTCCGCGAGTTCCTCAAACACGGTCTTGCTGCCGTCGAGGCAGTCGCGTGTTTGGTCGACGCAGGCGAGCTTGACCGTGGAGCCGATGACGACTTCGCCCGCGTCGGGCGCTTCCTGTCCGATGAGCATCTTGAAAAGGGTCGATTTTCCCGCGCCGTTGGGGCCGATGATGCCGATAATCGCGCCGGGCGGGACGGCGAAGGAAAGCTGGTCCATGAGCAGCTTGTCGCCAAAGGCTTTGGTGACACCGTTGAATTCGATGACTTTGTCGCCGAGGCGCTCGGCCACGGGGATGAAAATTTCCTGCGTTTCGTTGCGCTTCTGGTACTCGACGCTGGACATTTCATCGAAGCGGGCGAGCCGCGCCCGCGATTTGGCTTGCCGCGCCTTGGGGTTGGAACGAACCCATTCGAGTTCTTGTTTCATGGCGCGCATGTGGGCATCGATTTGCTTTTGTTCCTGCTCCAGCCGCGCTTCTTTCTGTTCGAGCCAAGAGGAATAGTTGCCTTTCCAGGGGATGCCGCAGCCCCGGTCGAGTTCGAGTATCCATTCCGCCGCGTTGTCGAGAAAGTAGCGGTCATGCGTGACGGCGACGACCGTGCCGGGGAAACGCTGGAGGAATTGTTCAAGCCATTCGACGGATTCAGCGTCCAGATGGTTGGTCGGCTCGTCCAGCAGGAGCATGTCGGGCTTGGAGAGGAGCAGCCGCTCGAGCGCGACGCGGCGCTTTTCCCCGCCGGAAAGGTGGCTGACCTGCGCTTCCCACGGCGGCAGGCGCAGCGCGTCGGCGGCGATTTCCATCTGGTTTCCGACATCCGCGCCGCCCGTGGCGATGATGGCCTCAAGCCTTGCCTGCTCTTCGGCGAGCTGGTCGAAATCCGCGTCCGGCTCGGCATAGGCGGCATAGACGGCTTCAAGGCGCGTTTGCGCTTCGGTGATTTGGCTGAACGCGGCTTCGACTTCCTGCCGGACGGTATTGGCGGGGTCAAGTTGCGGTTCCTGCGGCAGATAGCCGATGGAAATGTTTGGCTGCCATTGGACTTCGCCGTCGAATTCAGTTTCCGCCCCGGCCATGATCCTGAGCACGGTGGACTTTCCCGCGCCGTTGAGGCCCAAGAGGCCAATCTTCGCGCCGGGGAAGAAAGAAAGGGAAATGTCTTTGATGATTTGACGCTTGGGCGGGACAATTTTGCTCACGCGGAGCATGGACATGACGTACTGGGCCATTGGAAATTCTCTGCTTCGGGTTGCGAAACAAGAATTCTAAACTGAACGGGTTGATGTCCGGTCTGCTGAATGGGTTTTGCGGCGACGCTTCCGCCGCGCCTCTGGATTTATGATGTTTTTACTTTTTTCGCGGAGGCGCTGGCCGTTTGCAGCAGCTTGATGAAGTCGGCGGCGGGAATGGGGCGGCTGCACAGATAGCCTTGGTATTCCTCGCACTGGTAGTCCATGAGGATGCTCATCTGCTCTTCCGTCTCGACACCTTCGGCCAGCGTTTTGATGCGCAGTTCGCGGGCCATGTCCAGCACCATGCGCACGATGGCGATGCCGCTGGCGGAGTTCATGTCCTGGATGAAGGTGCGGTCGATCTTGAGCTTGTTGAACGGGAAATGCCGCAGGTAGGCAAGACTGGAATAACCGGTTCCGAAATCGTCGATGGAAAGCCCGACGCCAATCTCTTTCAGGGCGCGCAGCGTGGTGTTCATCTGCTCGGCAATGAGGGCGCTCTCCGTCACTTCGAGTTCCAGCCAGCGCGGATCCAGCCCGGACAGGGAAAGGGCATCGGCAACGTCATCGGTGAGCTGTTCGTGGCGCAACTGTAGGGGCGAGAGGTTGACGGCCATGACGATGGGCGGAAAGCCTGCGTCCTGCCAAGCCTTGTTCTGGCGGCATGCTTCTTGCAGCACCCACTTGCCGATGGGCAGAATCAACCCGGTTTCTTCGGCCAGCGGGATGAAATCCAGCGGAGGAATCAAGCCCTGCGTGGGGTGCATCCAGCGCAGCAGGGCTTCGCAGCCGCAGATTTGGCCGCTGATGATGTCGGTCTGGGGCTGGTAGTAAAGGGCGAGTTCCCCGTGGTCGAGCGCGACGCGCAGGTCGGTTTCGCGCTGTAGGCGCTGGATGACAGTTTTGCTAAGGTTTTCGGAAAAGATGTGGTAGGCGTTGATGCCGGTTTCACGCGCCTGCCGCATGGCGGTATCGGCTTTGCGCAGCAGTTCCCCGGCTTGTTCATAGCTGCCGGAAACCATGCAGACGCCCGCGTAGGCGGTGCAGACGAGCGGCTGGTTTTTGTAGGTGACTGGCTGCGCGATGGCCGCCATGATTTTTTTGGCGACCAGTTCGACGTGTTGCAGGCTGCTGCTGACGACTTGGATGCCAAAGTTGTCGTCGCCCAAGCGGCCCAGCACGTCCTGGCTGCGCAGCACTTTGCGGATGTGGCTGGCGACGCGCTGGAGCAGGAAGTCGCCCGCCTGATGGCCATAGGCATCGTTGATCCGGCTCATATGGTTCAGATTGAGGACGATGAGGCCGTCGATGCTGTAGTTGGCAAGGTTTTCGTCCAGCTTTTCGATGAAGCCGCTGCGGTTAAAAAGACCCGTGAGCGGGTCGGTGATGGTGAGCCGCTTGATGTGTTCTTCGGTGCTGTGGATTTTGGAAAGGGGACTGAGAAAGATGAGCCAGGTTTTTGCCGATGCCTGTTTGTCGGGCATGCACGCAATGCGGCATAGGAAGGGTTTTTCATGCCCATCCTTGCCAAGGATATGGACTTCGCAATTCCACGCGCCGCTCATCTTCATCTGCGAGATGAGGGTGCGGATGAATTGCCGATCAATTTGCTTGGTGAGGAATTCGTCGGGGAGGTGGTCGATCAGTTCTTTTTCGGCGTAGCCGGTGAGATGGGACAAGGCCGGGTTGGCGATGATGATCCGCAGCTTGTTGTCGAGGATCATGAGACCTTCGCTGGTCTGGTCGAAAATTCGGGCGATTTTTCGCAAGCGGGCTTCGGTTTCGCTGTTTTTGAGGGGGTCTTTTTCCGCCGCCTCGCTGTTTGGGGCGGCAAGCGCGGCGGGCTGTTCGGCGCGGTTGCCGCAGCGGCGCGCGCTGGAGAGCAAAGAGAGCGTGGCCAGTATGCCGAGCGCCGCGTAAATGATGGCTCTCGCGCTGGTCGCGGCGTATCCGGCATCTTCTTTCTGGTGCGCGACCAGGTCGACCGCAATCCATGCCCACATGGCAACCCATAGCAGGGCAGCAGCAGCGTAGAAAAGCGTGTGCCGCGAGAAGCGCCTACCTGCGGGTTTTGGGGGAAGGAATGGTCGCATAGGACGATGTCTGGCCCAATTTATGTGCTGCCAGCTTTAATTTTTGGCTCAGGGCGGGCAGGTATTTTTTGAGGGACATGGTGCATCAAGGCTTGATGTACCTGTGCGGGGCGGTTCTTTGCATTCTATGAAATCCCATTTTTCGAGGAGTGACATATTTCCTGCATAAAGCCTTTTTGTGCGCGGATATTCCCGGAATGCGTAAAAGTAGGCGCGGATAGAGCCTGAAAATTTCCGGCGAAATGATAAAGGTATTTCAGGCTTCCGGCGCAGTCTCTTTTAGATAAGCGAGCTTCTGGGCGAATTCGGAGGCGGGAAGCGGATAGCTGAAGAGGTATCCCTGAAAAATATCGCAGTTGTGATTGAGCAGGAAGCTGCGCTGCTCCTCGGTTTCCACGCCTTCCGCGACAACTTTGAGATTCAGGGCGTGCGCCAGTTCGATGACCGCGATGGCAATCATGCCGTCGGAGCGGTTGTCCTGGATGCCCGCGACGAAGCTCTTGTCAATTTTGAGGCAGCCGACCTGAAACTGTTTCAGATAGGAGAGCGATGAGTAGCCGGTTCCGAAATCGTCGATGGCAATGCTGACCCCCATCTTGCGCAAGCGGGACAGGGTTTCGATGGTGCGCTCGATGTTGCGCATCAACATGGATTCGGTGAGTTCGAGTTCGAGCATCTCGGGGTCGATTTTGGCGGCTTTCAGGCTTCCGCTGATGACCGAAGGCAGGTCGTTTTGCAGGAACTGCTGCGCGGACAGGTTGACCGCGATGGGCACGACGGGCAGCCCGGCGCTCCGCCATGTGCGGATCTGCTGGCAGACGGCGCGCAGCACCCATGCGCCGATGGGGATAATCAGCCCGGAGTCTTCGGCCAGGCGGATGAAGCGGCCAGGCAGGAGGAGACCCTGTTCGGGATGCCGCCAGCGGATGAGCGCCTCGGCGCCTTGCAGGATGCCAGTGGCGGCATCAATCTTGGGCTGGTAGAAAAGTTCCAGTTCGTTGTGCTGGATAGCGTTGCGCAACTGGTTTTCGAGCAGCAGGTCGCCGATGGTGGAGATGTTCATGTCGGCGGAATAGAAGCGGAAATTGTTGCGGCCATCTTCCTTGGCGCGGCTCATGGCGGCATCCGCGTTGCGCAGCAGTTCCGCCGGCGTGTTTCCGTCGGTTCCCGAAAGGACGATGCCGATGCTGGCCGTGATGGTGATGTCGTGCCCGCCAAGCAGGTAAGGGCGGCTGATGCTGGCAAGCAGTTTCCGGGCAATGACCGCTGCGTCATGCGGCTGGTTGATGTCGGGCAGGATGAAAACGAATTCGTCGCTGTTGAGGCGGGAGACAGTATCGGTATCCCGCAGCATGGTCAGGCATCGTTTGGCGATTTGCTGGAGCAGGGCGTCGCCCAGTTCGTTGCCCAAGGTGTCGTTAACGTTGCGGAAGCGGTCGATGTTGACGAAAAGCACTCCCGTATGGCTGCCGAGGCGCTGCGACTGGATGAGCGCCTCGTTGAGCTTTTCCTGCATCAACAGGCGGTTGGGCAGGTTGGTGAGCGCGTCGTGCAGCGAGAGGTGCTGGATATGCGCCTCGCTTTTCTTGCGTTCGGTAATGTCGAAAAACACGCCGATGTAATGAGTGGCGGCGCCGTTGTGGTCGTGCACGGCGCTGATGGACAGCCATGAGGGATACGTTTCGCCGCTTTTTCGCCGATTCCATATCTCCCCCTGCCATTTGCCGTGCTGCCCCAGGCTTTTCCACATGTTGGCGTAGAAAGCGGTGTCGTGGCGGCCAGAGGCGAGCAGGGCGGGCGTGTCTGACTGCGCTTCTTCGTTTTTGTAGCCCGTGATGGCCGTGAAGGCCGGGTTGACGACAAGGATGCGGGTATGGGCATCGGTGATGGTCATGCCTTCAGCCGCGCTGTTGAAGAGCGTGGCGTAGAGCTTGAGGCTGGTCTGGGTTTTGCGCAGTTCGTCGATGCGCTGTTCAAGGTGGGCGTTGGCGTGATGCAATGCTTGGGAAGTGCGCCCCAAGCGGACGAAAAGCAGCATCAGGTAGATGGCGAGGGCAAGCGCGGAGCCAAAAAGCACCACACGATAAATGCGGGAGCGGTCTGCCGCGCGCTGGTGCCCGACATTGTATGCGTAGGTGATTTTTTCGAGCGACGAGCCAGTAGGAATCAGCAATATGTCATACAGTATCGAGTCTTCGCCGCGCCTGCCATTGGTCATGATTTTGGCATGTTCCAGCACGTTATTCAGTTTATGCGCGAGCAGCGGCGGCAGGCTGGCGCTTTGGGCCGCGATGGATTGGGTGCGCGTGGAGATGTCCGACAGCAATGCGTCATCATCCGACACCATGAAGGTCATCACGTCGTTGCTAAGGAAGCGGAGGGCATCGCGCAGGTGCGCGGGCGTGTCCAGACGGACGAATTCCCTGATGGAGGTCGGGAAGTAATTGGTGGAGTTGCGCAAGATCGCGCTTTCCCGGATGAATGTTTCGATGAGGTTCCCTTTTGCCTGCTGCTGCCGGTCAAGCTCGGCGATGAGCCGTTTGATGTTTTCGGCATCGACGGCGGACAGAAAGGTTGGCGTGGCATGAAGCTGCTTCAGCAGAATTTCGCTCTGGCTGATGTCTTGCGAGATGGTGTCGTAGTTCTTGTGGAGATTGAAACGGATGGACAGGATGTCGGTGTTGGTTAAAGTATCGAGCCTTCTGAACTCCCGAAGCACCTGCGAATACGCCTGAAGTTCCGAGGTCTGGACGATGTCCGCGTTCATAAATACCCAGAACAGCCCGCTCGCCATGATTGTTACGAGGATCAGGTTGCGCCAGATTCCTGAAAGTATTTGCTTCGGCGTCGCGCCGCTTGGCGCAGCAGAAGGTTCTTCCGAGAGCGGAGCAGCGGTGTTCTGGGCCGAGGGAGGTGCGGCAGTCATGGTTTCAGGCGTTCTCCCCGGTATTCCCCGGTCAGGCTTTCAAGAAAGGCGACGAGATGGCGGCGCTCCTTTTCCGGAAGTTCCCGCCCAAGCTGGTAGCGAGCCATGATTTCAATGACCTGATCTAGCGAATCGACGCTGCCGTCGTGAAAATAAGGCGCGGTGACGGCAACGTTGCGCAAGCTCGGCACTTTGAAGATATAGCGGTCTTTTTCCTGCTTCGTGATGTTGTAGCGGCCAAGGTCTGCCGGGGTGGTATTGCCCCGGTCGGAGAAATAGTTGCCCATGACTCCGAAACGCTGGAAGAAATTGCCGCCGATGTTGATTCCCTGGTGGCAACTGATGCAGCCATAGTCGACGAAGTGCCTGTAGCCCTCTTTGGCCTCACTGCTGATGGCATCGGCATCGCCGTTGAGAAAGCGGTCGAATGGCGAATTCGGGCTCAGCAGGGAGGATTCAAAAAGCATGATGGCGTTGGCGATGGTTTTTTCGCTGATTTCGCCGCCATATTCGCGTTTGAACGCTTCCTTGTAATCGCTGTCTTCCGAAACCCGATGCACGGCAATTGCCCAACTGCTCGCCATTTCGGCAACGTTGGTCAGCGGGCCGGTAATCTGTTCGACGAGGTCGGCGGCGCGGCCATCCCAGAACTGGCGGAAATTGAACACGGAATTGAACGTGGTCGGCGTGTTGTACGCGCCGAGCGCCCCGCCCACGCCTACGCCGAGCTTGCGCCCGTCCGCGCCCGCGCGCGCGAGGTCGTGGCAGGTCGCGCAGGAGACTGTGCCGTCGCCGGAAAGCCTCGGGTCATAGAACAGCTTTTCGCCGAGCTGGGCCTTGCTGGACAGAGGCTCTTCCTGCGGAATGGGCAAAATGGCGCTGGCTTGCGCCCGCGTAAAGTTCGTCGTTTTTCGGGAGACGATGTCCTCCGTAGGCGGCGCGGGCGTTTCATACGTTGGAAGCATGATTAGCGCGATAAGGGCGATGGCCAGCACGGTCAAAAGGACATAAAACAGAAAGTGCAATTGGTCTTTTTTCATCATTTTTTTAATGTTGCATCGACCTGTCGTTATGCGAATCAAGGAGACGCGCGCAGTTTTGGTTCAATCCTCTCCGTCGGTTCTGCCTTGCGCCGTTCTGGAAGATAGGCCGCTATCTGGCAAGCGACGGAAGCAAGGTAGGGAACACATTGCAAGGCAAGAATGCCAGCCCACAGTTGGGTTTCGGTGTCTGTAATGCCCCGCGCTGACACGAGACACATAATTGCCAGTATGAGTGCGAAAAACATACCGAGTTCTTCACGGATCGGGCCAAAAAACGCAAAAGCGCCCTTGGCTTTCCATCCTTTCGGTGTGACAACGAACACGCCTTTTTGCTTGATAAGCCCGGTGAAGACCCCGCATGCGATGGCATGCGCCAGCCCGACCGAAAGAATGGACGCGCCAAGGATGTCGCGCCAAGGGCAGTTCATGGTGCGCCGATAGAGGATGGGGCCGAGCGCGGCCTTGAACGCCATAAAGCCGAGCACGGGCAGCGCCAGCGCCACGACCGGCAGGCTGAACGTCTTGGGGAAAGCGAGGATGCCCACCGTCCAGAGCAGGCTCCCATACGCGAACACGAATTGCAGGGCATCCCCGAACCACGAAAACCAGCCGGTGAGGAAGTGGTAACGCTGCGCGAGGTTCAGCGTGCTGCGGCCCAGCATTTTCGGCAGATGGGCTTTGAGAATCTGCATGGCGCCGAACGCCCAGCGGAAACGCTGGCTTTTGATGGCGGCAAAGTCCGACGGGGTGAGGCCGCGCCCGAGGACATGGTCGACGTAGCGGGTGTCGTAGCCTTTTTCGATGAGGCGCAAGCCCAGTTCGGTGTCCTCGCAGATGCACCATTCCGACCAGCCGCCGACCTCTTCAAGCGCGTGGCGGCGCACCAGCGTCATGGTTCCGTGCTGGATGAGCGCGTTGCGCTCGTTGCGGTGATGCATGCCGATGCGGAAAAAACCGTCGAATTCCCAGTTGCACATGCGCCGGAAAGGCTGGCTTTCCCAGTCGCGGTGCGCTTGCGGAGCCTGCACCACGGCCACGTCGGGCTTGTCGAAATGCGGTATGAGGCTTGCCAGCCATTCTTTCGACACAACATAGTCGGCATCGACGACGCCGACGACTTCCGCCCTCGCGTCCGTGACCATGAGGCCGTAATTGAGCGCGCCCGCCTTGAAGCCGGGCCAGTCCATCAGGTGAAAGAAGCGGAACCTCGGCCCCAGTTCGGCGCAACGCTTTTCGAGCGGATGCCACAGGGCTTCGTCGCGGGTATTGTTGTCGAGTATCAGCACCTCGAAATTGTCGTATTCGAGCGCCGCGAGGCTGTCGATGGTGGCGATGACCATCTCCGGCGGCTCGTTGTAGCAAGCCAGATGCACGGAAACGAAAGGCTCCTTTTCGGAAGGGTGCGGCGGCAGCGGCTCGAAGCGCCGTTGCCAGCGGCGCTTGAAAAGGATTTCGCCAAACTCGAACCCGTGCGAGAGCAGCACGGCAACGGTGAGGCAAGTCGCGGCGATGATGACGGCCAGCCCGACCAGCTCGCGCTGCTGCCGCTCCGGGACAAGGTAATACTCCACCGGCACATTCAGCCCGATGATGAGAATCGAGATGCAAGCCTGAATCATCGCGGCGAGAAAGAGCCTGCCGCCGACGCTCCAGCTTGGGAGGAAAAAAGCCATCAGGAACATGGGCAGGAAGGCGATGAGGGCGGCGCTGCTGGCCTTGGCCAGCCAGTAGCGGTCGCGCTCGATGGAGCCGGTGAGCGGATACTTGAGATGCCTGTCAACGTCATACATGCCCCAGTAAGCGCCCGCCCAGCCTTCGCCCCGCTCGGCATCGAGCTTCCAGGGCTGGTCGAAGGCTTCCAGCAAAAAGTAATCGAGCATCGGCGTGCGCGGATGGGAGAGAAATTCGCGCACGAAACGGGCCTGGTTTTCGTCCGAAGGCACTGCCGCCTCGCGCACGGGGCCTTTGCTCGGCCAGCCGATTTCGCCGATGACGATGCGCTTGCCGGGAAAGAGCTTGACCATTTGGTCGTAGCGCGCGAACACGTTCTGGATGCCCCCGTCGATGCCCACGCCTTCGTGATAGGGAAAAATATGGACGGTGATGAAATCGACGTGGTCGGCAAGCTCGGGATATTTTTCCCAAACGTGCCACTGCTCGGCGGTCGATACAGGATTGCGCACCTTGGCGCGTACCCGGTCGAGATAGCCGGTCAGCAGCTTGAGCATATGGTCGGACTTGCCTTCGTTCTGCGCGCGCCACAGCACCTCGTTGCCGACGATGACCCGCTCGATATGGCGCATTTCGTTGGCGGTATCAATCAGGGCGTTGATTTCGTGCTCATTGCGCTGCTCGTCGTTATCAATCCAGATGCCCGCCGTGACCTGGAAGTCGTGCTTTCCGGCCTCCTGCAACAAAGTGGGCAAGTCGGTGATGCCATACGTGCGCAAGCTGTCGGTTTTTTGCCGGAGCAGTTTGAGGTCATCCGCAATTTCGCCCGTGTTCGGGTGCGGCCCGGTAAAAGGGCTTTGCCCCCGTCGGTAGCCGCTGTAGCTGAACCCTTTGATGCTAAAAGAGGTATCGTTCGGGACATCGTCGCTGTGTCCGTAGGTTTCCCACAAAAAGTACTGGAAAGAAGCCACGGCGGCAGCAATGGAAAAGGCCGTGAGGAGGCGCAGGATGAGTGGGACGGTTTTTTTCATAGTCTGGCTGCTGAAAATCGACCGACATTTTATGCCAACTTGGGGCGCGCGGGATGCAGGCGGCGGATGCGGGCAATGGTTCCGGCATGGCATCGGAACCATTTTCGGGAACCGCGCGCCCTGTTCCGCCCCGCTTGTGACAGAGGGGCGCGAGAACGCCGGAAAAAGAAAGCCAAGCGTGCCGTACCTCGTTTTTTTAGGAGATTTACTGGATGGATATGGATGGTTCTAGAAATACCGCGAATGGGCGGCGCATGCTGCGCCGCGCTTTTCTGGGCGCGGGGCTGCTTTGCTTGGCGTTGCTAGCCTTGCGCTACGGGGTTATCGAAAACGGGCTTTTGCCCCGTGACTGCGGCCCAAACGGGCGTGATTCCGGCTTGTCCTGCGGGCTGACTTGGCTGCTGACGCAAAGTTTCCGGGCGCAAGGTTTGGGTATTTTTGCGTTGCTGTTTGGGGCTTTGGGCTTTCTTGCCAGCATCCGGCTGTGCGGCTGGCTCGGCTGGTTTGGCGGCGTGGCGGGGCTGGTGCTGTATTGCCCCGATTACGCCAGCGTCGGGGCGCTGCTGGGGCTTTTTGCGCTGCTGCGGATTTACGCGCCAGAACGAAGACCACAAACGTGAATGACGCAGTTCCGAGTTGAAACGCCCAAGGTTTACAAACAGGGCGATGCCGATGGAAAAGCCCTATAACCGTTGTTCAGGTTGTGGTGGCATGGATTTGCGGGAAATGTTATTTCATATTCCTGTCAGCCGGATTCTGTACTTTCTTCTTTCATATCAAAAACTTTTAACCGCTTGCGGAGCATTTTTGGTGCTTTCCCAAAATCAGTAATTACTTTGTACGGCTTGTGGCGCAGGTGTTCCGAAGCCTTATGAAAAGGCTGTCGTTCAACTTTATTTCTTTGACTTCGGGTGCTTTCTGCGTCTGCAACGCGGTAGGAAACATAGCCGCAACAAAACTTAATAGGATAAATGTCTTTTCCATTTTTCTAACGCCTATATGGAATTTGGACGGATTCACGCGGCGCGCCCCATGCCTTGCACAGCCGCCATACCTCCTGTATACGGCGGTGTTTCCATTGCAGCGCGGACACATGCCCGTATCGGCCATGCGCTGGGCATCAACAAAATGAAGCGCGGCGCGAATCGTCAGTATTGATGCCGCGCCGCGCATGGTGGCTGGTTAAAAATCGTTAGAACTCGTAGCGGATTTGTAATGAACCCGTCACGCCCTCGCGTACTCCGGTATAGCCCTGCACTCCCAAATCAAAGGACAGGGGCAGGGTTTGTGAGGGCTTCAAGGTCAGGCCGATTTCGCCAATGCCCGTATCGCCGCGCAGGGAGGGCGCGTCGATGCTGTAGCCGTAGGTCGAGGCTCGCGCCTTGCCGTCGTACTCATGCTCATAGGCCGCGCCAATGTAGGGGCTGGCGTATTCGTTCACGGCGTAGACGAAACGCGTGCCTACGCGCAGGCGGTTGGAATCCGCGCTGTTGAAGCGCACC
>JAITVD010000078.1 GCA_031285965.1 Azoarcus sp. | reverse complement strand
GTCGGCAGCCAGCGAGGCTTTTTCCGCGCTTTTCCAGAGGATAGAGGCACAGCCTTCGGGCGAGATGACCGAGTAGGTCGCGTATTGCAGCATGATGATTTGGTCGCCCACGGCAATGGCCAGCGCCCCGCCCGAGCCGCCTTCGCCGATGATGGTGCAGATAATCGGCGTGTGCAGTTCCGCCATTGCGTAGAGGTTATGCCCAATAGCCTCAGACTGCCCGCGCTCTTCCGCCCCGATGCCGGGGTAAGCGCCGGGCGTGTCGACGAAAGTAAAGATGGGCAGCCGGAATTTTTCGGCCATTTTCATCAGCCGCAGCGCCTTGCGGTATCCCTCCGGGCGCGGCATGCCGAAATTGCGGACGATTTTTTCCTTGGTGTCGCGCCCTTTCTGGTGGCCGATAACCATGCAGCTTTGCCCATTGAAGCGAGCCAAGCCCCCAACGATAGCGCGGTCGTCGGAATAGGCGCGGTCGCCGTGCAGCTCGTTGAAATCGGTAAAGATGTGCTCTACATAATCAAACGTATAGGGGCGCTGCGGATGCCGGGCCACCATCGCAATCTGCCACGGCGTGAGCTTGGCGTAGATGTCGCGGGAGAGGCTTTGTTTCTTGCTTTCCAAACGGGAGATTTCTTCTGAAATATCCACGGCGGAATCGTTCTGAACAAATCGCAGTTGCTCGATTTTTTCTTCAAGTTCGGCAACTGGCTGTTCAAAATCGAGAAAAGTGGTTTTCATCAAAAGAGACCCTAAATTTGAAGTGGTTTATTGTAGTACCGCCTCGCGTCACCCCAATAATGTTTTTTCAGAGCACATACCGGGCAAGATCCTCGCGCCCCGCCACGCCTTCCAGGCGGGCGTCGACGTAGGCGGTATCCACGACAAGCTTGCCAGCCTTGCCGTTTCCGGCCTCGAAAGAAACCTCTTCAAGCAGTTTTTCCATCACGGTGTAGAGCCTTCGCGCCCCGATATTTTCGGTTCGCTCATTGACCTGAAAGGCGATTTCCGCCAATCGGCGGATGCCGTCCTGCGTGAAGCTCAGCGCAACGCCGTCCGTAGCGAGCAAGGCTTCATACTGGCGGGTCAGGCAGGCATCGGTGCTGGTCAAGATGCGCTCGAAATCCCCCACGGACAGCGAATCAAGCTCAACGCGAATCGGGAACCGCCCCTGCAATTCGGGAATCAGGTCGCTTGGCCGCGAGAGGTGGAACGCGCCGCTGGCGATGAAGAGAACATGGTCGGTCTTGACCATGCCATATTTTGTCGAAACAGTCGCGCCTTCGACCAGCGGCAGCAGGTCGCGCTGCACGCCTTGGCGGGAAACGTCCGCGCCATGCGCTTCGCCACGGGTGGCGATTTTGTCGATTTCATCGAGAAAAACGATGCCGTTCTGCTCAACGGCCAGCAGGGCATCAGATTTGATTTCGTCGTCGTTGATGAGCTTTGCGGCTTCCTCGTCGGTCAGGATTTTCATGGCCTCGGCAATCCGCAGCCTGCGCGTTTTCTTTTTGCCGCCCCCCATGTTCTGAAACATGCCTTGAATCTGCTGGGTCAGTTCTTCCATGCCCGGCGGGGCGAAAATCTCGGCGTGCATGAGCGAGGCGGAAACTTCAAGCTCGATTTCCTTCTCGTCGAGAGCGCCCTCGCGCAGTTTTTTTCGGAATTTCTGACGTGTGCCGCTGTCTTGCGCAATGCCATCGTCCTCGGCGCGTTCGCGCGCGGGGGGCAGGAGCGCGTCCAGCACTCTATCCTCGGCGGCGTCGAGCGCCCGGTCGCGGACAAGCCGCATGGCTCGCTCGCGCCCGTCCTTGACTGCGATTTCTGCCAGATCGCGGATGATCGTGTCCACATCGCGCCCAACATAGCCCACTTCCGTGAACTTGGTCGCTTCAACCTTGATGAACGGCGCTTGCGTCAGCCGGGCAAGGCGGCGGGCAATCTCGGTCTTGCCCACGCCAGTCGGCCCAATCATGAGAATGTTTTTAGGGGTAATCTCGCTGCGCAGCGGCTCCGCCACCTGCGCCCGCCTCCATCGGCTGCGCAGGGCGACCGCCACAACCCGCTTGGCCTTATGCTGGCCGACAATATGCTTGTCGAGTTCGGAGACGATTTCTGCCGGAGTCATCCGGCTCATGGCTTCGGTCATTCGCCCAATTCCTCGATGACGTGATTCTGGTTGGTGTAAATGCACAAATCGGCGGCAATCGCCAAGGATTTCGAGACGATTTCCTTCGGCGTCAGTTCGGTATTTTCAATCAGCGCCCGCGCGGCGGCCTGCGCGTAAGGGCCGCCGCTGCCAATGGCAACGATGCCCTGCTCGGGTTCGAGCACGTCGCCGTTGCCGGTAATCACAAGGGAATGCTCACAATCCGCCACGGCGATCATGGCCTCCAAGCGCCGCAAGATGCGGTCGGTGCGCCAATCCTTTGCGAGTTCCACCGCGCTGCGCATCAGATTGCCCTGATGCTTTTCGAGCTTGGCCTCGAACCGCTCGAACAAGGTGAAGGCATCCGCCGTGCCGCCCGCAAAACCCGCGAGAATGCGCCCATCAAAAAGCGTGCGCACCTTGCGGGCAGAAGCCTTGATGACAATGTTGCCAAGTGTGACCTGACCGTCGCCGCCCAGCGCGACATGGCGGCCTCGGCGAACCGAAAGGATGGTCGTGCCGCGATACTGTTCCATGAATGTTTTTCGGGGAAATGCCCGCGCGTCCAGAAAAAGGGAGGGGATTATACCGTACCGGCGCAATCCGTCCGGGGACGAAAGGGCGCATCGTATCAAGGCGCTTATCCGCGCAATGTCACCTGCGCGACCTGGTCGATGCTCATGACCCGCATCAACGCGCCGACCATCGCGTTGACCTTGTTCAACTGGACGGACTTGCCGCGTGCCTGAAGCGAGGCAAGCGCGTTGAACAGGCTGCCCGCCGCCACGAAATCGACCCGGCGCAACTGGCAGCAATCGACAATGACCGACTGCCGGTCGGAGGCAAACTCGTCCAGTTTGCGGATGGTTTCGCTGCATGAGCCGACCAACTCGCTGTCGAAAGCGAATTCTTCTTCACTCAGCCCGGAAGGGACGCCGCTGGCAGCGGACTCTTCTTCGCCCAGCGCGGGCTGCTTCGATTCCCACGACGGCGGAGATTCCTCAAAAGTCACGGCGTAATCGACCGCCATATCTTCAAAGCGCGAGCTTTCGCCGGTGTACTTCAGCATTTCCAGCATCAGCATCCAGTAATCGCGGTTCTCGGGCTGGCCAGGCTTGACCTTGGGCGAGAGCAAATCGACGAGCCGGGACGCATTGAAGATGGTCAGCTTCACCCGGTCGGCAGCCAATTGCGCCAGCGTTTGGCTGACAAGCAAGCAGCCTTGGTCGTCGATGGAGCGCACCCGCCCGAGGTCGATGCGCAACGTGCCGCTCTTGCGGGCAATGACGGAAAGCTGCTGAAGCTGCTGCGATGCCTGCGCGGACAGCGCGGCGGGCAGGTTTATCAAGGCCGCCGCATCGGTACGCCGCTTTGCGGGCTGGAGCGACAAATCCTCCCAAGCCGGGGGGGAACGCTCGAAACGGCGGGCATAGTCGATGACCCTTGCGTCGAAACGCTCGCGCTGCCCGGTCAGCCGATAGAGGTCGAGCAGCATCATCCAAAGCCCTTCGCCGACTGTCGCCGTGGGGTCGTCGAAAACCGCCGTAAGAAGCTGCTCGGCATCGCGGTCGTTCCCGTTGGCGTAAAGCACCGCCGCTTCTTCATAGACCACGCCGATGCCCGTTGCGATTTCCGTAACTTCGATGACGGCCTGCTGGCCGGTATTGGAGAAATCCAGCGCGGAAAGGTCTGTTTTTGGCGAAGAATCATTCCCGCTCGCACCGGATGAACGGGAAAACATGGATTGCGACGATGGGTTCGTCTGGCTTTTTTTGAAAGGATTGATGTTGAAGGCCACGCCGGGAAACCTGCCAAAAATCAGAATCGTTCGTCAGCACCAACATGCCGGGAAGCAAAGGTGAGCAAGGATAGCACCTAGTTCGCATTTTTTGCAGCGAGTATCCGTGTCACGTTCCGCACCTTTCCTTATCCAAATCAGCAAATAAACGCCTTTCCAAGCTGTAAAGCTGAAATTTAGCGATAGCTACTATGTGGCCTGCCTTCTCGGCTAGAATAATGGAATGCACACGAGCCTTCCGCCACCGCCGCCCGCTTTTGTTTTTCCCGTGCGCGTTTATTACGAGGATACCGATGCGGGCGGTGTTGTGTATTACGCCAATTACCTGCGTTTTTGCGAGCGTGCGCGCACCGAATGGCTGCGGGCGCTTGGCGTTGAGCAGCAACGTTTGCTCGCGGAGCGCGGCGCGCTTTTCGTCGTGCGCCATGTGCGGGCCGACTACCTCGCCCCTGCCCGACTCGATGACAGCCTGACCGTGGAGAGCACCATCCATGACATGCGGAATGTCAGTGTGTTATTCTCCCAGCGAATTTTCCGCGAGGACAAGTTGCTATTTACCGCCGAAGTTAAAATCGTTTCCGTCTCATCCGCCGCTGGCCGCCCAATCCCTTGGCCGGACGCGGTACGCGCCCAACTCTCACCACTCTCATCCTGATGAATCCTGCCGCCAATCTTTCCTTCATCGAACTGGTCATGCAGGCCAGCCTGCTCGTCAAGGTCGTCATGGGCTTGCTGGCCTCGCTTTCTGTCATATCGTGGTACTGGATATTCCGCAAATGGTTCCAGATCAATTCCGCGCAATCCAAGGCCAACAGGTTCGAGCGCGACTTCTGGAGCGGCGGCGACCTTGACCTGATGTACCAAGCGGCGGCGGGCGGGCGTTTCCGCAGCGGGGGCATGGAACGGATTTTCGAGGCCGGATACCGCGAATTCACCAAACTGCGCGGTAAGAGCCATGACAACGCCGCCACCATCGACGGTTCCCGCCGCGCAATGCGCGCCACCTACCAGCGCGAGGTCGACGATCTCGATGCCCATCTCGCCTTCCTCGCCTCGGTCGGTTCCGTTTCGCCCTACATCGGATTGTTCGGCACGGTATGGGGCATCATGAACGCCTTCCGGGGGCTATCCAACGTCGGCTCGGCCACGCTGGCGCATGTCGCCCCCGGCATCGCCGAAGCCCTGATCGCCACGGCAATCGGTCTTTTCGCCGCCATTCCCGCTGTGGTAGCTTACAACCGCTTCGCCCATGACATTGATCGGCTCGGCATCCGCTTCGAGAGCTTCATAGAGGAGTTCTCCAATATCCTCCAACGCAACTTGCGCTGAAACCGCCCTCCTCCCATGCGCCAACGCCGCCAGAAAAATGAAATCAACGTCGTTCCCTATATCGACGTGATGCTGGTGCTGCTGGTCATCTTCATGGTGACATCCCCCATGATGCAGTCTGGCAACATCGAGGTACCCTCTGCGGGACATCTGGCCGCGCCGCCAGTGGAGGCCGCAATCATCGAAATCGACAAAGACGGAAAACTTGCCCTAAAGCGCACGGCCAGCGACAAAGCCGTCCCGCTTAAGTTCACCGACTTTTCGAGAGAAGTAAAAAAATTGATCCAATCCGACACGCCCATCCTCGTCGCTGCGGACAAAGACATCTCATACCAGAAAGTCATCGACGTGCTTGAAGCGGCGCGTGGGGAAGGCGTCAAAAAAATCAGCCTACAAACAAGGTCAGGCAACGCAGGTAAATGAACGATTTCCGGCCAGACAACCGCCCTCGCCAATCTCCACCGCGAAGATTCCTGTCGCTCGCGCTTACCATTGGTGTCCACATTGGATTGCTGGCTTTCCTGCTCGTTGGAATCAACTGGCAAAGCGCACCATCGGGTTCGCTCGAAGTCGGCCTGGTCGGTGCGCCTTCTGCGTCTGCTCCCGCGCCCCCGCCTCCGCCCGAGCCGCCGAAACCAGAACCTAAAATAGAGGAACCCCCCAAGCCCGAGCCTCCAAAGGAGCAGCCAAAGCCCGAGATCGCCACGAAAAAGTCGGAGCCTAAAAAAACCGAGCCAAAAAAGCCGCCAAAACCAGAAAAGAAACCTGAACCCAAGCCGAAACCGAAGCCTGAGCCAAAACCGAAGCCGAAACCTCCCGAAGCCCCCCTCAAGCCGATCGACCTTCTTGACAAAAAACTCGATCAGGCCATTGAGCGCCATGCCGAAGCAAAAAAAGTCAGCGATATTTTGGGAGACGGGCAGCAGGGGCAAAATCGCCAAGCGGGCGCGGGCGGAGGCAGCCCCGGCGAACTCGACGCTTACCGCAACGCCATTGCGAGCAAGGTTCGTCGTAATTTAGCCACGCCTCCCGGCATATCCGGCAACCCAAGCGCCGTGTTTGAAATCGAACAGGTATTGGGCAGCAGGGGCGGCGAAGTCGTGAACGTCAAGCTCAAGCAATCCTCGGGCAACAAGGCTCTCGACGAAGCCATTGAACGCGCCATCCGCAAATCCGACCCGTTGCCCCCGCCCGACAACCCTGCCCTGTTCAGGCGCAGGCTCGAAGTCACTTTCCGCCCGCTGGAAGAATGAAACGCTTTTTTTACTCTGCCTGTCTCATTTATCGGACATTTTTTTAACCAGCCCCGGCTCCTTTATTTCCTCGCAAAATGCCCTCTGGCATAGCCTGAAAGAGGGTTTAGGTTTTCATTAAACGATGAAATTTGAGCTTGATAACTGTTCAAAATACATATTTTGAGTATAATTGCCTCTCTCTTAACATACTGCGCCATGAAAAACGCCATTATTTCCTTCCCTGCCCGTGCCATTTTCGTCCATCTTTTTCGGTTGATCTGCGTCTTTCTTCTAGGCGCTTCGGGGATCGCCTCACATGCGCAAGATACGCTAGACATCACGGTCACAGGCTCTGGCGGCGCTCCTCTTCAGATCATCGTCCCTGTCTTCGAGAACGAAGGCAGCTTGCCGAATTCCGTCTCTGAAGTCGTTCGCGCCGACCTCGAACGCAGCGGCCTGTTCAAGCTCATCGACCTTGGCCCCCTGACGGTTCCTGAATCGAGGGTTCCCGATCTCGCCGCAATGGCGGCGCGTGGAGCCGATGCGGTGCTGGCCGCCTCAGTCGTCGCTTCGCCTGACGGGCGCTATGAAATCCGCTTTCGCCTCTTCGACGCGACCCGTGCCGCAGACTCAAAATCCGATCTGGGCGGAATGGCGCTGAAAATGTCGTCGGCGCACTATCGGATTACCGGACACCGTATCGCCGATTTCATTTACGAAAAACTTACTGGCATCCCTGGTTATTTCGCCACCCGCATCGCCTACGTCGTTAAAAACAGGCAGCGGTACGAACTGCACATTGCCGATTCCGACGGCATGAACGCCCAAACGGCGCTGCGTTCTCCCGAGTCGATCATCTCGCCCGCGTGGTCGCCGGACGGCCAGCAGATTGCCTACGTTTCGTTCGAGGCTCAGAAACCCGTCATCTATGTCCACGCGCTCGCAACCGGGCAACGCAGGGTCTTGGCCAATTTCAAAGGCTCCAACTCTGCGCCAGCTTGGGCACCAGACGGTCGGCGGCTCGCGGTGGTTCTTACCAAAGACGGCTTGTCGCAGCTTTACGTCATCAACGCCGATGGTTCCGGTGCGCGTCGGCTGGCGACATCCCCCGGCATCGACACCGAACCGGCTTGGTCATCCGATGGTCAATCCGTCTACTTCACGTCTGATCGCAACGGCGCGCCGCAAATCTATCGGCTCAATGTCAGCAGCGGCAGCGTTGAGCGCATCACCTTTGAGAGCGCCTACAACGTGTCGCCGCGCCCCTCCGCCGACGGCAAGAGGCTGGCTTTCATCACCAACAGTGGCGGACACTTCCGGGTTGCCGTCATGGATTTGTCCAGCCGCCAGACAACGATACTCACCGATTCGTCGCGTGACGAATCGCCCAGTTTTGCCCCCAACAGCAACATGATCCTCTATGCCACTGAAGTCGGAGGCAAAGGCATGCTGTCAGCGGTATCCGCCGATGGCCGAGTTAGGCAGCGTCTTTCGATACAAGCCGCCGATGTGCGGGAACCTGCTTGGGGTCCGTTGCAAAAGTAAACTTTCTGTTTTGTTTCACTTACCGGAGTCATCACCATGAAAAAACTGTTATTGCCTTCCCTCTTGGTTCTCGCTTTGGCCGCTTGCCAATCTGACCCGCAGGCCGACACCGCAGCGGTGGATGATGCAAACATGCAACAAAACGCGGGCGTGAAAACCGTGACCGTGCCACCAAGGAACAACGCCAGCGACCTGCCCGACTGGGCAAGGGATCCCTCCAGAAACAGCGTTTTCTTCGATTACGACAGCTATGTCATCCGTTCCGATGCCCGCCCGGTGATCGAAGCCCACGCCAAGCTCTTGGCTCAGCAGTCCGTTCGTAAAGTGACCATTCAGGGAAGCGCGGACGAACGTGGCAGCCGCGAGTACAATCTTGCCCTTGGCCAAAAGCGGGCTGAAGCCGTGCGCCGTGCCCTCAGAATGCAAGGCACAAACGATGTGCAGATCGAGGCCGTCAGCTTGGGCGAAGAACAGCCGCGCTGCACAGCGGGTTCGGAATCGTGTTACGCTCAAAACCGCCGTGGCGATTTTGTCTATTTAAGGTGAACAATGAAACATCTCCTGCCTTTGGCGGCGTTTGCCGCGATCTTTCTGGCTGGGCCTGCGCAAGCGGGTCTGTTCGATGACGCGGAAGCCCGCCAGCAGATCAATGGTCTGAAGCAGGAATTTCAGGGTCGGCTCGATACCGTTTCAAACGGGCAATTCGAGCTGGCCAACCAACTTGAGGAAATACGCGCGGAACTGGCTCGCTTGCGCGGGCAGAATGAGGTTTTGACGAACGAAATCGAATCGATCAAAACCCGACAGCGCGATTTTTATGTCGACCTCGACAACCGGACGCGGCAGCTTGAGACGAACTCGCAAGCCGCCGCACCAACCCAACAGGGCGGTTCAACCGCCCCAGGCGGGGGCAATTACGATACGGCGCTCGGCTTTTTGAAAGAAGGGAAAGCCGCCGAAGCCCTAGCCGAACTCGACCAATACATCAACAACAACCCGGATAGCGCCAGTCTGCCCGATGCCCATTTCTGGGCTGGAACCGCTGCGTTGCAGACCAAAAACCTAGCGGCCTCAAACAAGTACTTCAATACCGTGCTTGCCCGCTGGCCAAAAAGTTCGGTCGCGCCCGATGCCATGCTTGGCTTGGCCAACGGGCAGCTTGCCATCAACGACCGTCGAGGCGCTCGGCAGACGCTGCAATCCCTGATTAGCCGCTATCCTTCGTCCAACGCGGCTCAAACAGCCAAGCAGCATCTCTCCTCTTCAGCGACACGTTGAACGATGCCCCCCGGGGAATCCTTCTCGCTGCGCGTTTCTGAAATCTTTGCTTCATTGCAGGGAGAGTCGACGCGGGCGGGGCTGCCCACGGTGTTCGTGCGCCTGACCGGCTGCCCTTTGCGCTGCGTCTGGTGCGATACCGAATACGCCTTTTCCGGCGGAGAAATCCTCGACATCGAAACGATACTCGACGACGTTGCGGAGCATGCGCTGCACTACGTCTGCGTAACGGGCGGTGAACCGCTTTCCCAAGCGGCCACTCCGGCACTGCTCAAAGCCCTGTGCGATACCGGTTATTCGGTCTCTCTAGAAACCAGCGGGGCGCTTGACATTGGCGGCATCGACCCGAGGGTGTCCCGGATCGTCGACCTCAAAGCGCCCGGTTCGGGCGAACACGGACGCAACCGTTACGAGAACGTCCCGCTCCTGACCACCCAAGACGAAATAAAAATCGTCGTCGCTGATGAGGACGACTATCAGTGGGCGCGTCAGCAGCTTTCATCCCTGCGCCTGACGGAACGCTGTCCGGTATTGCTGGCACCGGCAGCCGGACGGCTCGAACCCGTGCGGCTGGCTGAATGGATCGTGCGCGACCGCCTCTCGGTACGTTTTCAGATTCAGTTGCACAAAGTGCTGTGGAAAGACGTTAAAGGGCGGTAACGCGCCCATTCCAGCCCAGCAGCGCCGCCATCCAGAAGCCCGTGAAACACGATATCCCCTCTCCGCCACGCGCCGTCATCCTGCTTTCAGGGGGGCTTGATTCCGCAACCTGCCTCGCGCTTGCCCGACAGCAAGGCTTCGAGTGCCATGCCCTATCGGTAGCCTATGGCCAGCGCCACGCCGCTGAAATTGCCGCCGCGAGCCGCGTCGCCGCCGCGCTGGGGGCGCATGAGCACCGTCTGGCACGAGCCGATCTCGGCCAGTTCGGCGGTTCCGCGCTCACCGACCCCGGCATCGCCATCCCCGAAGACCGGGAAGGCGACGAAATTCCCGTCACCTACGTCCCCGCCCGCAATACCGTCATGCTGTCGATGGCGCTGGCTTGGGCTGAGGCGCTTGGCGCGTACGACATTTTTATCGGAGTCAATGCCGTGGATTATTCCGGCTATCCCGATTGCCGACCGGAATTTATCGCGGCTTTCCAAGCGATGGCGCGGCTGGCGACCAAGGCGGGCATCAATGGCCGACCGCTCACCATCCACGCGCCACTGATCGGACTTTCCAAGGCTGAAATCATCCTTCAGGGAACGGCTCTCGGGATTGATTACGGGATAACCGTTTCGTGCTACCAAGCAGATGCCGAAGGGCAAGCCTGCGGCCATTGCGATGCGTGCCGCCTGCGTCATGACGGGTTCATGGCCGCGAACATCGACGACCCAACCCGATACCGAACCTTGCCCTGAGCGGACAAGCCTCGTCCCTTTCCCGCAGGTATGGGCAAATTCGTCAAGCGCACCGCCCAAAGGGCGGGCAAAAGTTTCACGGCGGAGACTACCTCAATCCATTACAATCCAGAATACTTATAGTAAGCAAATAAGATACTAAATATGTTAATCGACCAGCTTTACCCACAAATACTCGACCAGGCTGAAAATGCAGTTGTAATAGCAGACGAGTATGAAAATATCGTTTTCTTCAACGGAAACGCCGAGCGGCTGTGGGGACGCAGCCGGGATTCCGTGCAGGGAGCCAGCATTTCGCTGCTGATGCCTCCCCTAAAAAATGACCAGCAAACCCAGCACCCCAACCAATCCGGCATCAGCCTTCTGGTCGGCCACCATATCGAGCTGCCCATCGAGCGCCCCAACCAAACGCGGGCATGGGCTGAAATATCCGTCTCCTGCGTCAAAATTACGGATCAAACCTTATACTTAATCACCGCAAAGAACATCACGCTCCAGAAAATACATAAAACGCTGCCTTACCACGTTTTTCAGGCAATGGCAAAAACAGAATCGCTGCAAGAAATCCTGAACTTGCTCTGTCAGGAAATCAGCCTTATCGCGCCCGAAATTTTCACCACCATCGCCCAGGTCGATGACAACAAGTGCTTGCATACGCTGGCCGCGCCGGGCTTCTCGCCAGAATATATCGCCCAAACCGACAACATCAAAGCCTCCCCGCAATCCACCTCATTGGGGCAAGCAGCCTTCAGCGGCCAGCCCATGCTCATCAGGGATATTGAAAACGACCCCGGCTGGACAATCGGCAAAAATGAAACGCTGGCGCTGGGCTATAAAGCGTGCTGGGCGATACCTCTCAAATCTCGCGATGGAAATGTAATCGGCATCCTCGCTTTTTATTACCGCGTATGCAGGCGGCCAAACAGATTGCATGCGCAACTGGCCGAAGTCGCATCATCCCTGAGCGTACAGGCAATAGAGCAGGCAAGCACCCGCGAGCGCGTCCACCATCTGGCTTTTTTCGACAGCCTCACCGGCCTGCCTAACCGCAGCCTGCTGTACATCCATGCCAATCAGGCCATCGCGCAAGCCACCCGCGACAACACGCAACTGGCGGTGCTGTTCATCGATGTCGACCGCTTCAAGCAGGTCAACGATTCCCTTGGGCATCCCGCCGGGGACGCCCTGCTGCGCATCCTCGCCGGACGGCTGCATGAAGCGATACGCGAGGCCGACATCCTCTGCCGCTATTCGGGGGACGAGTTCGTCATCGTCCTCACCCAATGCGACAGCGTGCATGCCTCCGAATTTGCCGGACGCCTGATCGCTGAACTTTCCGAGCCATGCCAGATCGGCGAAATCCCCCTGTCCCCGGCAGCCAGCATCGGCATCAGCCTGTTTCCCGAAAACGGGCGCGACATGGATAGCCTGATTCACGCGGCTGACATGGCGATGTATCAGGCAAAGCAAAAAGGGCGAACCTGCTTCAGCTTTTTCAGCGGACAGTTGAACCAAATCGCCAAAGAGCGGTTCGCGCTCGAATCCGCCTTGCGCGAGGCGCTCGAATCCAACCAGCTCAAGCTCTATTACCAGCCGCAGGTCAACATCGAAACCCATCGGCTGCACGGCATCGAAGCCCTTGCGCGCTGGAGCGACCCGCAGCTTGGGCATATTTCCCCCGCCCGCTTCATTCCGCTGGCCGAAAAAAGCGGCCTGATGCCCCACCTGAGCCAGTGGGCGCTGAACGAAGCCTGCCGCCAGCTTGCGCAATGGCGCGAGCGCGGCTTCACCATCCCGTCCATATCCGTCAATCTCTCACCAAGCGATTTCCACAACCTGAGTCTGCCGCGATACATTGAAGCCATTCTCCGATCCCACAGCCTGTCTCCGGGCGACCTGCTGATTGAAATCACCGAAAGCGTTTTGATGGATTCCAATCCAAACACGATGCGCATCATCAATGAAATCCGCGCCCTTGGCGTGCATCTGTCCATCGACGATTTCGGAACGGGCTACTCCAGCCTTGCCTACCTGCGGAACCTCCCGGTCAACGAAATCAAGCTCGACCAATCTTTCGTGCACAACCTTGGCCGCGACCGCTCCACGCGGGCGCTCACCAACGCCATCATGCACATCGGCGACAGCATGGACTTGCTGGTCGTCGCCGAAGGCGTCGAGCACTCGACGCAGCGCAACCTGCTCAAGGCGCAGGGCTACCAAATTGTCCAAGGAAACCTTTTCTCCCCGGCGCTGCCGCCGGAAGACTTGGAAAGTTGGCTGAACGAAAACCTGACATTCACGCAATGGCAGTAAAAACATCATGATCGGGCGCGTCTCGGGCATCCTGCTTGAAAAAAAGCCGCCGCAAATCCTCGTCGAGGCCGCAGGCATCGGCTATGAAATCGACGTGCCGATGAGCACTTTTTGCGACCTGCCCGACTGCGGCGCGGCGGTAAGGCTCTACACCCATTTCGCCGTGCGCGAGGACGGGCATTTCCTTTACGGCTTCGCCACAAATGAAGAACGCGCCGTTTTTCGGCTGCTCATCAAGATTTCCGGCGTCGGCGCGCGCACCGCCCTCGCCATCCTCTCCGGGCTGCCGGTCAGCGAGCTGGCGCTGGCCGTTTCGCGCCAAGAGAGCGCCCGTCTGGTCAAAATTCCCGGCATCGGCAAGAAAACCGCCGAGCGCCTGCTGCTGGAACTGCGCGGCAAGCTCGATGCTGTCCCCGGCATTCCAAATCAGCCATTCCGCCCCGGAACATCAGGCTCCGGCGGGCGGGGCGACATTCTCGACGCCCTGCTCGCTTTGGGCTACAGCGAGCGGGAGGCGCTTGCCGCCATGAAAGAACTCGCGGAAGACGTGGACGTTGCCGAAGGCATCCGGCTGGCGCTCCGCCATTTGGCGAAAACATAAGTGTCGTGATTTTTTACACACAGTCTAAGATGTGTAAAATTTTTTTAATAAAATCATGAATATACATTTGTGGCGCGGTTCTTGCATAGTTCAGCGCAGCAGTCTTTGTCCTCCAACTTCACTAAAGGATTCACCATGAAAAAAACAACGACAGCGCGCAAACTGTTCGCCGCCGCTCTTCTGGCTTCCGTAGCGTCTGCTTCGCAGGCGGCGGTCGTCGATAGCTGGGACTTTGTCATCGACATGAAATGGGACACCAGCTATGGCGCAACGAAATTTGACAACGCTACCGACGGAAGGACTTCCGTCGGTACGACCGAAATAAGCTGGGGCGCGGATCAGCACAGCACGCATTACGGCAGACCCGGACACGGGCGCAGCGAGATCGTCATCTCTAATACTCCCGCTACCGGAAGCATCACCTCCTCCTTTGCTGGAGGGACTTTGAATACCCAATCGGCCACGATGTTCACGCATTACAACAGCGAGATTTTTTCTAATTACCGCTCCCTGAAGAGCGCCACGATGGATGTGTCTCTCAAGTTGATGCTGCCCGACACAGGCGACGTAGTGGAGAATTTCAAGAAGTCATTTGAAGTGCGTTTCTATGAAACGCCAAACGTGGGCGGAAATTGCGCTTGGGGGTCATGTTCCAATGATATCTTTGCGGTCATCTCCACGATGGACATCGTAGACACGTTCACTTACGGCGGAGTGGACTACACGCTCAACTACTTTGAAACAGGCGACAAGAAGATTGAGCAGCTTTCGGCGGGCGCTTGCAGGGAGGTTGGGTTCTCCAGTGGTTCCTGCTACGGTTTCTCGACCATCGAAAACGACTTCACCCAAGTGAAGTTCAATCTCTCGGTCACTGCCGTTCCTGAGCCTGAAACCTATGCGATGCTGCTGGCAGGTTTGGGCGTAATCGGTGCCGTTGCCCGCCGCCGCGCCGCGACCCGCGTCTAACCCAAAGCGCGTCAAATCGTTTCAAAACCTTCGGAGCCGCAAGGCTCCGAAGGTTTTTTGGAAACGGCATAAAATCAAAACAAGAGGGCTTAGGGGCACATGAGGTAAGATAAACAACTTTTTCGCGGCACTTTCCCATGCAGTTCCTCGGCTTTACCCTGCGCAACAATCTCTTCGTCGCCCCGATGGCTGGGATCACGGATCGGCCTTTCCGAACCCTCTGCAAGCGCATGGGCGCGGGGTTGGCGGTCTCTGAAATGGTGACATCCAATTCCCTGCTCTATGGCAGCGCCAAAACCCGCCTCCGCGCCGACCACGCGGGGGAACAAGGTCCCGTCTCAGTGCAGATTGCCGGGGCGGAACCCAACATGCTGGCCGAAGCCGCCCGCTACAACGCCGAGCGCGGCGCACAGATCATCGACATCAACATGGGCTGCCCCGCCAAAAAAGTCTGCAATGTCATGGCAGGCTCGGCGCTCATGCAGGACGAGCCGCTTGTCGCCCGCATACTCGATGCCGTGGTACGCGCCGTACCGAAAACCCCCGTCACGCTCAAGATTCGCACCGGCTGGAACCGCGTCAACAAAAACGCCGCTCGTATCGCCCGCATTGCCGAGGACTGCGGCGCGCGCGCGCTCGCCATTCATGGCCGCACCCGCGCCGACCAGTACATGGGGCAAGCCGAGTACGACACCATCGCCGAAGTTGTCCAGCAAGTCAGGATTCCGGTGATTGCCAACGGCGACATCGACTCGCCCCAAAAAGCTCGCGACGTGCTCAAGCAGACCGGCGCGGCGGGGCTGATGATTGGCCGCGCCGCCCAAGGCCGCCCGTGGATTTTCCGCGAAATCGAACACTTCCTTTCAACCGGCGAATGCCTGCCCGCGCCGCTGGCAAGCGAAATCCATCAAATATGCCGCGCCCATCAAGCCGACATCCACGCTTTTTATGGCGTGGATACCGGCGTAAAAATCGCCCGCAAGCACATTGGCTGGTATACCCGTGGGCTGCCGGGGTCATCGGCTTTCCGCCATGCCATGAACCAGATCGACAGCCCGGAGGCGCAATCCGCCGCCATTGACGAATTCTTTGGGCGTCTAGCCTTTTCCGCCGAGCGCCTTGATAATTGCCGCGCCCTGGACAAAGCCTCCGGAACATTACGGGAACTCGCCGCATGAGCCATTGCAACAACCACATCGCGGATGCCGTCGTGCGTACGCTGGAACAGTATTTCAACGATCTCGACGGCGAAAACCCCGCTCCGGTCTACGACATGGTCATGAAATGCGTCGAACGCCCCTTGCTCCAGTTCGCGCTCGAACGCGCCAACGGCAACCAGAGCATCGCGGCCAAGCTGCTGGGCATCAACCGCAATACCCTGCGCCGCAAGCTGACTGATTTCGATTTGCCGTAAACGCTGCCCGCCCTGCCCGGTTGCCCTTACCGGACAGGCTTTTCTTTTCTTTTTTGCATTTTTCCAAGATGAAAATCGCCCAAGCCCTGATCTCCGTCTCCGATAAACAAGGCGTTCTCGAATTCGCCCAAGGTCTCGCCGCGCTGGGTGTCAAGCTCCTCTCTACCGGCGGAACCGCGAAACTCCTGAAAGACGCGGGGCTTTCCGTCACTGAGATTGGCGAGTACACCGGCTTTCCTGAAATGCTCGACGGGCGCGTCAAAACGCTGCATCCGAAAGTGCACGGCGGCATCCTCGCCCGCCGCGACCTGCCCGAACACATGGCAACAATTGAAGCGCACGGCATCCCGACCATCGACCTTGTGTGCGTCAATCTCTACCCGTTCGCCGCGACCATCGCCAAGCCCAATGTGGCGCTGGAAGAAGCGATTGAGAACATCGACATCGGCGGCCCCGCGATGGTGCGCTCCGCTGCCAAGAACTACGCCGGAGTGGCCATCGTCACCGACCCGACGGATTACGCCTCCATCTTGGCGGAAATGCGGGCAAACGAAGGCGCACTGGCGCTGCCCACCCGATTTGCCCTCGCCAAAAAGGCTTTCGTCCACACCGCCCGCTACGACGGCATGATTGCCAACTGGCTGACCGGGGAACCCGAAGGCGTCGAGGCCGCGCCCGCCGCACCCGCCCCAGCACCATCGGCTTTTCCCGAGCGCCTGCAACTGGCGTTCGACCGCGTGGAAACCTTGCGCTACGGCGAAAACCCGCACCAGCAAGCCGCTTTCTACCGTGAACCGCAAGCGGCGGCGGGCAGCATCGCCGCCTACCGCCAATTACAGGGCAAGGAACTGTCCTATAACAATATCGCCGACTCCGATGCCGCGTGGGAGTGTGTCAAAACATTCCCCGAGCCCGCCTGCGTCATCGTCAAACATGCCAACCCCTGCGGCGTCGCCATTGCCACGAACCTCCTTGGCGCTTACGAAAAAGCCTTCCAGACCGATTCCACTTCCGCCTTCGGCGGCATCATTGCCTTCAACGGCACGGTCAATGCCGATGTGGTGGAAGCCATGAACGCGAGAAAGCATTTCGTCGAAGTGCTGATTGCCCCGGCCTTCACCGAAGCCGCCAAAGCATTGCTCGCGGCGAAGCAAAACCTGCGCGTTCTGGAAGTGCCTTTGGCGGACGGCTCGCATGCCCTGGAATACAAACGAATCGGCTCCGGCCTGCTTGTGCAGACGCCGGACGCTTTCCGCGTCACGCCGGAGAGCTTGAGAACCGTCACGCAAAAAACGCCGACGCCTGAGCAGTTGAAAGACCTTCTGTTTGCCTGGCGCGTCGCAAAATTCGTCAAATCAAACGCCATCGTCTTTTGCGGTCGCGGCATGACCCTTGGCGTGGGCGCGGGGCAGATGAGCCGCGTCGACTCCACCCGCATCGCCAGCATCAAAGCGGGCAACGCGGGTTTGCCGCTCGCGGGTTCCGTCGTCGCCTCGGATGCCTTCTTCCCCTTCCGCGACGGCGTGGACGTGCTCGCCGAAGCGGGCGCTGCCGCCGTCATCCAGCCTGGCGGCTCCGTGCGCGACGAGGAAGTCATTGCCGCCGCCAACGAGCACGGGCTGGCGATGGTCTTTACGGGCATTCGGCATTTCCGCCACTGATTACGACTCTTTCGCTACCAACCCCACTCCCAACAACGGAAAAAAAGAATATGAAACTCCTCGTCATTGGTTCCGGCGGGCGCGAACACGCCATTGCATGGTGTCTGGCGCGGACGCGCGGCCTGCAAAAAATCTATGTCGCGCCCGGCAACGCGGGAACCTCCGCCGAACATGAACTGGAAAACCTGCCCATCACCGACCCCCAAGAGCTTGCGGATTTTGCCGACGAAAACAAGGTTCGCCTGACCATCGTCGGCCCCGAAGCGCCGCTGGCCGCCGGCATCGTCGATATTTTCCGCGCGCGGGGACTCAAGATATTCGGCCCCACCAAAGCCGCCGCCCAGCTTGAATCCTCCAAAGAATTCGCCAAACGCTTCATGGTGAAGTACCGCATCCCGACTGCCGCGTTCGAGACGTTCACGGATGCCGCCGCCGCGCACGCCTATGTGGAAAAACAGGGCGTGCCCATCGTCGTGAAGGCGGATGGGCTTGCCGCCGGAAAAGGTGTCGTCGTCGCCCAGACGCTCAAGGAAGCGCACGCGGCCATCGACGACATGCTCGCCGACAACAAGCTCGGCGATGCCGGGGCGCGGATCGTGATTGAAGAATTTCTCGATGGCGAAGAGGTGAGTTTCATCGTCATGGCTGACGGCGCAAACGTGCTGCCGCTGGCTTCCAGCCAAGACCACAAGCGCGTCGGCGACGGCGACACGGGTCCCAACACGGGCGGCATGGGCGCGTACTCCCCTGCCCCGGCGGTCACGCCAAGCATCCACGCCAAAATCATGCGCGAAGTCATCAACCCGGCGATAAAAGGCATGGCGCAGGAGGGGATGCCTTATGTCGGCTTTCTTTACGCCGGACTGATGATTTGCAAAGACGGCAGCATCAAGACGCTGGAATTCAACTGCCGCATGGGCGACCCTGAAGCCCAGCCGATTTTGATGCGCCTGAAAACCGACTTCCTGAAACTTCTGGAATGCGCGGTCGAGGGCAAGCTCGACAAAGCGGAGGCCGAATGGAATTTGAACGCGGCAGTCGGCGTTGTGCTGGCGAGCGCCAAATATCCGGGCGAGCCGCGCACGGGCAACCTCATCAAAGGCTTGCCGCCCGCCAATTCCTTTGGCGATGATGCCCATCTTTTCCACGCTGGAACCGCGTTCAACAAGGCGGGCAAGGTCGTCACGTCGGGCGGGCGAGTGCTGTGCGTGACCGCGCTGGGCGTCAATGTCCGCGCCGCGCAAAAACGCGCCTATGAACTCATCGAGACGATTTCCTTTCCAGGCATGCAGTATCGGCGGGACATCGGCTATCGGGCAATCAACCGCAAAACCTGATACGCCCCCGCATGTTTTACGACCTGATACGCCCCCTCCTGTTCTCGTTCGACCCCGAAACCGCGCACGAGGCGGCCATTGCCGCCCTGCACTGGGCGGGTCGCCTGCTGTCCGCTGCCCGCCCGCCCGAAGCCTCTCCGGTTGAAATCATGGGGTTGCGATTCCCCAACCGCATCGGGCTTGCCGCCGGACTGGACAAGAACGGCGAGGCCATCGACGGGCTGGCGCGGATGGGCTTCGGCTTTCTCGAAATCGGCACGGTCACGCCGCGCGCGCAGCCTGGAAACCCGCGCCCGCGCCTCTTCCGGCTGCCGGAAGCCCGCGCCCTCATCAATCGCATGGGCTTTAACAACTACGGCGTCAATGCGCTCGTCGCCAACGTAAAAGCCGCCAAATACAAAGGAATCCTTGGCATCAACATCGGCAAGAACATGGGCACGCCGATGGCTCGCGCCACCGAGGACTATCTCGCCGCCTTCGCCGAGGTGTATGAAGTCGCCAGCTACGTGGCAATCAACGTCTCCTCGCCCAACACGAAAAACCTCCGCCAATTGCAGGAAGCCTCCGAGCTTGACCAGTTGCTCGCCCGCCTCAAGGAAGCCCAGTCCCAACTGGCCGAGCAGCATGGCCGCTATGTGCCTCTGGCGCTGAAAATCGCGCCCGACCTCGACACCGTCGAAATCTCGGATATTGCCGATGCCCTGCGCCGCCACCTGATTGATGCCGTCATCACTACCAATACCACGCTCGCCCGCGACAAAGTGGCGGGGATGCCGCATTCCGATGAGATGGGGGGATTGTCGGGCGCGCCCTTGCTCGATGCCTCAACCGCCGTGACGCGCCAGCTTGCGCAAGAACTCGCGGGCGAAGTGCCTGTCATCGCGGCGGGCGGCGTGCTCGACGGCGCGGACGCTCGCGCAAAAATCGAAGCGGGCGCTTCGCTGGTGCAGGTCATGAGCGGACTGGTTTTTCGCGGGCCGGGGCTTGTCCGTGAATGCGTGCGGGCAACCGCCGCCATGCCGGAACCTGAATCCCCTTCGGAATCCGGCTAGGCGCAAACGCCCGCCCCCGCGAAGCTCAGTGCTTTGTGGCCAGACGGTCCATGAGCGCGTAGAAAAGGCCGGAAAACAGGAACGTCACATGGATGCCGATCATCCATGCCAGATAGCTGTTCCCGATGGACGTATCCCCTTGGCTGACGTGCATGAATGCCTTGAGCAGCTCGATCCCCGAAATCGCCACCATCGAGCCGATCAGCTTGATCTTGAGGTCTGAAAAGCCGATGTGCCCCATCCAGTCCGGGCGGTCTTCGTGGTCGTGCAGATCGCCCATTCGGGAGACGAAATTCTCATAGCCGCTGAACACGATGATAATCATCAGGTTCATGATGAGCGCCACGTCGACGAGCGACAGCACGCCAATAATCAGCTCGCCTCCAGAAGCCGAGGCAAGCCCCGCAAAAAGGGCGACGACCTCTTTGCCGAACTTGACAAGCAGCGCCAGCATTGCCAGCACCAGCCCGAAATAGACTGGTGCCATGACCCATCGGCTGGCAAAAAGAAAATGCTCGAAACGGGCTTCGAGCCTGTTCATTGCTGTTTTTGGATTGTCCTGTTCGGCCATTTTCCTTCCTTCATTGCTGGCACAGATGGGTGAGTACGCCGCGAACCCGCAGCATCGCTTCCTGCAAAACCTGCTCGACGCTCTCGAAGCGGACGCCCCGCGCGCTCGCCTCCCGACCCGCCGCGTAGTTGGCGACCACGTTAATGGCGGCGTAGGGCAATTCAATCTCGCGAGCCAGCGCCGCTTCGGGCATACCGGTCATCCCTACCACGTCCGCGCCGTCGCGCTCGATGCGGTCGACTTCGGCTGCCGTTTCCAAGCGCGGGCCTTGCATGGTTGCATAGACCGCGCCGTCAATCATGGCCACGCCCGTTTTGTCCGCCACGGCGAGAATCCGGCGGCGCATCCCTTCGTCGTAAGGCCAAGTGAAGTCGATATGCCGCGCCCGCTTGTCAATATCGTCAAAAAAGGTCTGGGCGCGTCCCCATGTGTAATCAAGTATCTGGTTAGGCACAATCAGCGCGCCCGGCACGCAGTCCTGCCGGATGCCGCCGACCGAGGCCACCGAAACGATGCTTTTCGCCCCAGCGGCCTTGAGCGCCCAAAGGTTTGCGCGGTAATTGACCCGGTGCGGCGGAATCGTGTGCCCGTAGCCGTGCCGCGCCAGAAAAACCACCTCGCGCCCAGCAAGCCTGCCGAATGTCAGCGCCCCCGAAGGCTCGCCATAAGGCGTGCGCGACACTTCGCGCCGAAGCGATTCGAGCGTAGAAAGCTGGGTCAGTCCCGACCCACCGATGATTGCGAGCAAAGCGTCGCTCCTTTCTGTTTTTATTCGGATACGGACGCAATAATCACGCGCCCCGCGAAAAACTTTGGATAATAACATGCCGCCGCCTCTGCTAGAATGTGAGGCTTTTTTCAAAACTTGGCGCTTTCATGTCCCGCTCCATCCGCAACATCGCCATCATCGCCCACGTTGATCATGGCAAAACCACCCTCGTCGACCAGCTTCTCCGCCAATCCGGCACGTTCCGCGACAACCAGCAGGTTGCCGAGCGGGTTATGGATTCAGGCGACATCGAGAAAGAACGCGGCATCACCATCCTTTCCAAAAACTGCGCCATCCGCTACGGCGACACCCACATCAACATCGTCGACACGCCGGGCCACGCGGATTTCGGCGGCGAGGTCGAGCGCGTGCTCTCGATGGTCGACAGCGTGCTGCTGCTCGTCGATGCCCAGGAAGGGCCAATGCCGCAGACCCGCTTCGTCACCCGCAAGGCGCTCGCGCAAGGGCTGCGCCCCATCGTCGTCGTCAATAAAATCGACCGCCCCGGCGCACGGCCAGACTGGGTCGTCAATCATACGTTCGACCTTTTCGATAAGCTCGGCGCAACCGAAGAACAGCTTGATTTCCCGGTCATCTACGCTTCCGCGCTGAACGGCTACGCCTTTGCGCATCCCGAAGATGAGCGCCAAGACATGCGTCCGCTGTTCGAGGCCATCCTCAAGCACGTGCCGCCTCCCGCAATCGACGCGAACGGGCCGCTGCAACTCCAGATATGTTCGCTTGATTACTCCGCCTACATGGGCCAGCTTGGCATTGGCCGCATCAAACGCGGACGGCTGCGCCAGAATCAGGAAATCACCGTGATGTACGGCGACGAGAACCGGGGCAAGGCCAAAGTCAGCCAATTGCTGACCTTTCAAGGGCTGGATCGTGTGCCTGCGGAAACCGCCGAGGCGGGCGACATCGTGCTCGTCGCGGGCATCGACCAAGTCAACATCGGCATCACCCTTTGCGCCCCGGATGCCCTGGAAGGGCTAAAACCGATTGCCGTCGACGAGCCAACGCTCACCATGAACTTTCAGGTGAATACCTCGCCGCTGGCCGGGCGCGAAGGCAAATACGTCACCAGCCGCCAGATACGCGAGCGGCTGGAAAAGGAACTGCTCAAGAACGTCGCCCTGCGGGTCGAATGCACCGAAGATACCGACGTGTTTGAAGTCTCGGGGCGCGGCGAACTGCACTTGACCATCCTGCTGGAGAACATGCGCCGCGAAGGCTATGAATTGGCCGTCGGGCGACCCCGCGTGGTCTATAAGGAAATCGACGGCGCGAAATGCGAGCCTTACGAGCTGCTCACCGTCGATGTGGAAGACACCCACCAAGGCAGCGTCATGGAAGAACTGGGGCAGCGCCGGGGCGAATTGCAGGACATGCAGCCCGACGGCAAAGGCCGCGTGCGGCTGGAATATCGAATTCCGGCGCGCGGCCTCATCGGTTTCCAGGGCGAATTCCTCACCCTCACCCGTGGCACGGGAATCGCCAACCACGTTTTTGACGACTACGGCCCGCTCGCGGGCAGCATATCGGAGCGACGAAACGGCGTGCTCGTTTCCCAGAACGACGGCGCGGCGGTTGCCTACGCGCTCTGGAACCTGCAAGAGCGGGGGCGCATGATTGTCAGCCCCGGCGACACCCTCTACGAAGGCATGATTATCGGCGTACACAGCCGCGACAACGACCTCGTCATCAATCCCATCAAGGGCAAGCAACTTACTAACATCCGCGCCTCGGGCAAGGACGAGGCGGTCAACCTCACCCCCCCAATCATCCTCACGCTGGAATCCGCAGTCGAATTCATCGCCGACGACGAACTCGTGGAAATCACCCCGAAGAACATCCGCCTGCGTAAGCGGCATCTGAAAGAAATCGACCGTCGGCGGGCTGCCCGCACGGAAATGGCGCAATAAAAACAATGGAGTGATTTTTCGATGGAATGGGTATTAGCCTATTTTGGCGTCTGGGTTCTGGCAATTGCCTGGATGCTTATTTTGGGCCGATTCAAAGCCCCTCTTTCTTTAGAGGAAGGAGGGCTTGCCCTGTTGGCGTTGACGGGAGCCGGGTTACTTGCTGCTGGCTTTGTCACCACAGAACTGAACGCCGATATAGGTACATTGATAATACCCGTATTCGCCATCGGCGCTGGAGCAACACTTTTTTTCTCAATGATGATTGCAAGATTTATCTTTAGAATTTTCAAATTCGAAGAGCGTGACAATGTAAAAAATGATACGGAAAGAATATATTCTTATTTAATCAAAAAATATAATAACAAAAAAGACAAACAACTATTTAAAGTTATTAAGTTATATAAAAAATATAGTAAAATTTTTGTAAGTGACGAAAAAATACTAACAAAGATTATACAAGATATAGATTTTATGCTTTATTTTGAGCAGAATAAAGAATTGTATGATACAGAGATGGCATTCATTGAACGGGCACTTGAAAAAATATCTGACCAAAGACTGTTGGCCAGAGTTATACGAGGATTAAAAAATACAAGTATATTTGATAAAATATTAAAAAAATAACAGACCAGACTGCTTTACACAGTACTCTGGTATCTCTTACCAATATGAGTGAATTTGTAATATCTTCTGACCCTCAAAATGACGACAGATACAAAAAGGTTCTACAGAAAATTGACACCATCGAGATATTAGAAAATATTTTGATGAAAAAAACGATTACTCAAACTCGTGAAGCGATTTATTCCCGGCTCCGCGAACTGATGCAGCTTGATGATACTGATGATGTAGAACATGCTCTGCTGCATGGCGACCGTAACTGCCGCTATCTGCGGGCGCACGGCAGCCATGATTGGGAAGCGTGGCGCTATTCGTATGCCGGTTTGAGCGAAGAGGGCAAAAAATGTAGAATTTGCGGGCGCTCTGTGGTGACGCGCAGCATAAACGCGCCCGACACGTAATCCCAGCAGGTATGATTCACCCTATGCCGAATGGGGCATCAACATGGAGGCAATGATATGTGGTTTTTCAAACCTGCGTGGATGAGCGAAAACTATGAGAAAGCGGTGAATGCCGTCAGAAATGAGACAGACCAATCTAAACTGCTTAACATTGCTAAAAAAGCGACTAGCGGTCATATACGTGCGGAAGCGGTCTATCTATTGTCCGATCAGTCAGTGCTTGCAGAAATCGCAAAAAACGACAGACATTTCAATGTGCGTTATGCAGCGGTTAGCAGGCTAACCGACCAGACTGCTCTTTTCTATATCGCAGAGAATGAAACCAATATCGAAGTGCTTCTTAAGGCTGTAGAAAGGCTGACTGATTTAAAACTACAAGAATTTATAAAAAAGGTTTTACAGAGCAAACATTGCGCTAATGGCTCACACCATTATATTGGTGATGTTTGCACAATATGCAAAATGAAAAAAGAAAATTGTCGATTTCATGAGTGGAAAATTATTGCAAAGGACATTAAGGTTAAATCAGGCTCTAGATATTTATCTGGTAGAAAAGTCAAATGCAAGAAGTGCGGTAAAGTTGAAGATCAGCCTTATAACATCAGTGTGTGAATGATTTTGATTCAGCAGGTCGCCGGAACCATATAAATTTTCAAAGCCCTCCGCATAAACTAAGGGCTTTGACTGCCCACAATAAGTTGCTGCGACCCTGCAAAATCGTGGGTATCCGTGAGGGTAAAATATTTTCAAAAATAATTTTTATTCTATAAATTTAATGAAATATTTTAATTCCCTCGCCCTGAACAATAAGCAAGAAAGCGGGGCAGCTTTCACCCTGCCCCCGCTTCGCGCATTCGCTCAAATCAAGCCGGAATCAAATTCTCGCCTCAATGAACGCCTTCACCGCGCCAACTTCCGGCGGCATAACTTCGACGCGCTGCGGCAGAGCTTCCAGCCCTTGCAGGTCGGCGGGAATTTCGGGTGCGCGGCCCAGCGCCTCGCGAAGGGTATCGGCGAATTTCGCCGCCTGCGCGGTTTCCAGCACCAGCACGGGAACCCCGGCGGGCAGCCCGCCGAGATGCTGGCAGGCGATTTTCATAGCGTCAGCGGTATGGGGGTCAATCATCACGCCATCCCGTTCGTAGCGTTCCCGAATCGTCGCCAGACGATCCGCGTGCGTGCTTTTCCCGGAAAGAAACCCGCATTCCACCAGGCGCGCGAAATGCGGCGTGCCGGAGAGGCTGAACGCATCGCCCGCGTCGATGGCTTTCCAGAGTTCCGCCACCTTCGCCGGATTGCGCCCCACCAAGTCAAAGACGAAACGCTCAAAGTTCGACGCTTTTGAAATATCCATCGACGGGCTGGAAGTGACGTAGGTTTCGCTCGCCTTGCGCGGGCGGTAAGTTCCCGTGCGGAAAAACTCGTCGAGCACGTCATTTTCGTTGGTCGCCAAAATAAGCCGCGCAATGGGCAGCCCCATCGAACGCGCAATATGCCCCGCGAGGATGTTGCCGAAATTGCCCGTCGGCACGCAGAAAGCCGCCTGCTGCGTATTGCTGGAAGTCGCGGCGAAATAGCCGTGGAAGTAATAGACCACCTGCGCCGCAATCCGCGCCCAGTTGATGGAATTGACTGCGCCGATGCGATGCTTCGCCTTGAACGCGGCGTCATTGGAAACCGCTTTCACGATGTCCTGTGCGTCATCAAACATACCGGTCACGGCGATGTTGAAAATGTTTTCGTCGGCAAGCGAATACATCTGCGCCCGCTGGAAGGCGCTCATTTTGCCGTGCGGCGAGAGCATGAAAACTTTGACGCGGGATTTTCCGCGCATCGCGTATTCCGCCGCCGAGCCGGTATCGCCGGAGGTCGCCCCAAGGATATTGAGCGTCTCCCCGCGCCGCGCCAGCACGTACTCGAAAAGATTGCCGAGCAACTGCATCGCCATGTCCTTAAAGGCGAGCGTCGGGCCATTGGAGAGCGCGAGCAGCCCAACCCTGCCCGGCTCCAGCCAGCGCAGCGGGGCAATCCTCGACGGGTCATCCCCAGCGCGGGCGTGGCGGAAAACGTCGGCGGCGTAGGTGCGGCGGCAGAGGTCGCGCAAATCGTCGGCGGGGATGTCGTCAATGAACTTCGAGAGGATTTCAAACGCGAGGTCGGCATACGGAAGCCGCCGCCACGCATCGAGTTCGGCGAAAGAAATTTGGGGGATGAGTTCGGGCAGGTACAGCCCGCCGTCGGGAGCCAGCCCTTCAAGGAGGATGTCGCAAAATCCGGGACGCGCCGCGTGGCCGCGAGTGGAAAGGTATTTCATGGAAAACGGTTCCTGAAAAATGGCTGGGCTGCGGTGGCATGAAACCCAAGAGAGAGCGTCAAGTCTAATATAATTCGTTCTTTCCCACTTTCACTTTGCCCGAAGGATAAAGGCTTTCCATGAAAATCGAGACACTCGCCGTCCATGCGGGCTATATTCCCGAGCCGACGACCCACGCCGTCGCAGTACCCATCTACCAGACGACTTCCTACGCCTTCGATGACACACTGCATGCCGCAGACCTGTTCAATCTCAAGGTTTCTGGAAACATCTATACCCGGATGATGAATCCCACCAACGCGGTATTGGAGGCGCGCGTCGCCGCGATGGAAGGCGGCATCGGCGCGTTGGCGATGGCCTCGGGCATGTCGGCCATCACTTATGCCATCCAGACCATTGCCGGAGCGGGCGACAACATCGTCTCGTCATCCACGCTGTACGGCGGAACTTACAACCTGTTCGCGCATTCATTGCCCAATTTCGGCATCACTGTGCGCTTTGCCGACATGCGCGAGCCGGAGAACATCCGCGCCCTCATCGACGGGCGCACCAAAGCGATTTATTGTGAATCCATCGGCAATCCGCTGGGCAACATCACCGATTTCGAGCGGCTGGCCGACATCGCCCACGAAGCCGGAATACCGCTGATTGTCGATAACACCGTCCCTTCCCCTTATCTGTGCCGCCCGATCGGGCACGGCGCGGATATTGTGGTGCATTCGCTCACCAAATATCTGGGCGGTCACGGCAACTCGCTGGGCGGCATCATCGTCGATTCCGGCAAGTTTCCCTGGGCTGAGCACAAGACGCGCTTTCCTCGGCTCAGCGAGCCGGACCCGGCCTACCACGGCGTTTCCTATACCGAAGCGATGGGCGCGGCGGCCTTCATTGGCCGGGCGCGCGTCGTGCCGCTGCGCAACCAAGGCGCGGCGCTCTCGCCTTTCAACGCTTTTCTGATTCTTCAGGGCATCGAAACGCTCACGCTGCGCATGGAGCGCATCTGCGAAAACACCGTCAAGGCGGCGCAGCATCTCAAGGCGCATCCCAAAACTTCATGGGTCAGCTATGCGGGGCTGCCCGACCATCCTGACTATCCGCTGGCGCAAAAATACATGGGCGGACGCGCATCGGGCATCCTGACGTTTGGCGTCAAAGGCGGGTACGAAGCGGGCGCACGCTTCCAAGACGCGCTGAAGCTCATCTTGCGGCTCGTCAATATCGGGGATACCCGCTCGCTGGCCTGCCATCCGGCCTCCACCACCCATCGCCAGCTCGACGAAAAAGAACTGGCGCAGGCGGGCGTCACCCCCGACATGGTGCGGCTGTCCATCGGCATCGAACACATTGACGACCTCCTCGACGACCTCAACCAAGCCCTCGCGGCGGCCTGAATCATGCTCATGACCACACTTTTCACCCTTCCCGAAAACGCCGCGCCGGGCGACCAAGCCCGTCGGCGCGGCACGTTCTGCTTTCTGGCCGCGCTGCTCGCCACCCCAATCACCATCTGGCTCTTTTCCGCCCTAGGCACAATTTGGATGAAAATCGAGCCACTCAACGGCGTGCCCTTATTCCTAGCGGCCTCCCTAGTCGGACTCCTGCTGGCCGCAGCCCCCATCATTGCCCTATTCGGATGGCTGCTGGCGCTCTGGTACGGCGTGGAGAGCGTTTTCATGCAGCGCGGAAAGCGCACCCCAAAAACCGACATCGTCATTGTCGGCGTGGGTCTCGTTGCTTGGTTTTCGCCCGCTTTTGGATTTCTGGCCACCGCCATCGGGGCGCTCATTTCAGGCCGCGTGCATTTCGTCAGACCCGCCAGAGACTACCTGCTCGCAGTAGACCCTGTTGCCTACTGGCAAGGCGTCGGCTTCATGTTCATCACCGCAGCCGTATTCGGTTGGCTGGCGTACCGCTACTGGCAAAGCAAGCTGCACCGGAAAAGGGGCTAGTGCCGTTTTTCAAAAAATTTCCAAAGCAAAAGCGAAAAACAGAAAATAAATTCTGTTGGACACTTTTCGAGCAATTTATGAATAACGTTCCGGCTGTATGCGACGGTTTTTGCGCCCGATAACTGCGGTTTTGCGGAACTCTAGAGCCGCCGAACGGCGGCGGAACGCATACAGTCCTGTTAAGCGAAGTTGGGGCGTACTCCATTATTTTATTTTCCAAATTGTATTCCTTCACACCATTTTTCAACAGAAACGAAACTTACACCCTCTGGATTAACTGATAAAATAATATCCACAATTGTTTTATGATATATTGTAAATTCAGAAGTTTCTTTTGGAACAAAGATAAGACGATCTTTTAAAGGAATTCTAGATAAAACTTTTTTGTCTAAAACTAGTTTCTCAATACTTTCCCAACTTTTGGTAAAATTATCAATTTCATAAATTGATTCATCTTTATCAAAACATTCAAGACAATTATAAATATTAGCCACCCAATAATTATTATATTTTTCCGATTTTTCTCCTGTAATGATAACGGGCACTAATTGTAATTCTTTAATATTTAAAGGTTCCAAAACATCATAAACCTTTTGTGAGAAAACTGATGATGGCAAGGAAAGATGGTCAACCATTTTAGGTTTTTTAGGTACAGGCGGATTAAATCTTAAATGGACAGGCGTTTTAATATTTTTTGCATATTCATCCATGTATAGAAAACTAATTCCCTCAATATCATGTTTGTCATCATTCCTCAAAATTGGAACATTTTCTGTAATTTTTGGGAAAATTATATAGTAATCAAAATCATTAGCCATTTTTTCTCCTTAAACTTTTAATTTATTATTTCGTGCCTTTAGTTATTTGTCAATAACCTTTTCTTAATTCCTAAAAATTTTAGCCGCCATTTCACATAACGTTCCGGCTGTATGCGACGGTTTGGGCAGGCAATAGGGTAATGCGTAAGCATTGACCCCTGCCCAAACTGTGGGTGGAGTAAAACCGCACAAAGGGCGTAGCCCGACTGCGGTTTTGCGGAACCCTGGAGCGCCCGAATGGGCGCGGAACGCATACAGACCTGTTATATGCAGTTGCCCCGTATTCCATTTTTTAATTTTACCATTATATTATTTCTACATCATCAAAAATAATTTCACCTTTATCTGAACTTACATCAAAAAAACCAACATTATATTCTTTTGCCAATCTTTTTACAGTTTCATGTGCCTCATCAACCAATGACCATGCAAAAGCCGCATATATCATATCTTTTCCAATTGAATAATCTGTAATATATGAATCGTTTTCCATATTATCTATTTCCTCATCGCTGAGGGCATAACGTCCATTCATTTGCGGAAATTTTTTAATTATCTCCATAAACCAATTACGCAAATTATTAGAAGATACAGTCGGATCATCATATTCATGATCTTCAGCCCATTCTGTTTGTTTTTCATACCATTTCATAAAATCTTTTCGATTTTTTGGGGGAACTGTTTTTTCAAAAAACATTTTACTATATTATCTTTTTTAGTCTTTGTCAAATATTTTTATTTTATAATTTTCCAACCAATTTTAGGGGCAATTGCATATAACTTGTGTATACCCCTACCAAAGGTGCGTCTATGTACCCAAAACCGGATGTATACCCGCACCTTTGGTAGGTTTTATTTTTTTCCTCGGCTGCCTCATGGTGTACTGACATTTTGGATGCTCCCTGCGCTGACGTGCGTGTAGATTTCGACCGTTTTGCCGTTTCCGGCGGTTCCTGAACATACTACAAATCCGTGCCGTTTTCGATAGGTACGTGGTGTGACTGTGAACTGCGCCACAAGCGCGAAGCGCCCGGAGGGAGCGCCTCAACAAAAGCGCCGTTTCACTTCCCCGTAAATTCCGGTTTCCGCTTTTCCAGAAACGCGGCCAAGCCCTCACGGTAATCATTTGTGCCGAGGAAAGCGAATGAGGCTTTCTTTTCTTCTTCAGAGAGCGGCGCGTCGTGCGCCAAGCGCCGCAGCCAGTGTTTGTGCCAAGTGGCGACCTTCGGCGCGCCCGCGAGGATGCGGCGCAGGGCGGCGTCGACTTCCGTTTGCAGGGCTTCCGGCGCGACCATGCGGCTGACGATGTTTTTGCGCACGGCTTCTTCGGCGTCCATGACGCGGGCTTCCAGCAGCATTTCCGCCACCGTGGAAGCGCCGCATACCTTCAGCAGCATTGCCATTTCGCCGGGATACATGGAGAAACCGAGCCTGTTGATGGGCGCACCAAAACGGGCGCTGGTGTCGCAGATGCGGATGTCGCAGCAGGCCGCGATTTCCAGCCCGCCACCGATGCAACTGCCCCGAATCATGGCAAGGGTGGGATGCGCACAATGGCGGATGGCGTTCAGGACACGCGCCACTTCCTCGTGATAGATGAGCGCCTGTTCCAGCGTTGCGCGTGCGGTGGCGAAATCCTCCAAATCGCCGCCTGCCGCAAAATGCCCGCCTTCGCCGCGAACCAGCACGGCGCGTATGGATGCGTCGGCGTTGATGATTGCCATAATCCGGGAGATTTCGCGCCACATGGCAAGGTCAATGGCGTTCTGCTTGCCGGGATTGTCGAGCGTCAGTTCAGCAACGCCTGCCGTGACAGAAAAACGGATATGGTTTGAGAAAGGTTCAGCCATCGTAAAACGTGCTCCGGTTTGAGGCGCAAGCCCAAGGGCAGCGCAAAAATTGGAACCCCGGCTTGCGGGTCGGGGTTTCGGCTTTGGCGCGGGACGGAAACGCCTTTGAAGAATTCATGGACAAAATGTGTGCTCATTCTGCGGCTTTTTGGAAGCATATTCATGAAATCAACACTTTTCTTAAAAAAACATTTCAATAACAAAAGAGAGGGCAACCTCAATGAAATTGCACCTCCCACATTTTATCGTCTATTTGGTCGATTAAAAGAAAAACATAAATATCTTCCGTTGGATGTAAAGTAAATCTTCCATGAATTCTTTCTCTGCCATCTGCAAAATTTGCTTCTTGCAGCAAAATATAAGAACGTTCATTATCTTTTACATCAACCTTCACCAGCCATAGTCTGCCGACCGCTGTCTCTAGTACGACAAATGCCTGCGCGTCCTTTGTTTCAAACAGCCGATATGGCGCTGTCGGTTCTTGAGAAGGTTCAAAAATTGAGGTTTGCGCAAAAACATTTACGCAGAAAAAACAACAGAATGCTGATAAAAACCATTTTTTGTTTAACATAACAATCATCCCTCCAAATCCGCGCCATCGGCATTGGGGGCTACAGCCGTGACGACGCGGTTTTTGCCGGATTGCTTGGCTTCGTACATGGCGGCGTCGGCGCGGCGGATTAGGGCATCTTGGTCTTCGCCCGGCACATACAGGGCGAGACCCGCGCTGAAGGTAATCAGGAGCTTCTGGTTCTGATAGAGAAAAATATGCCGCGTCAGTTCGCGCTGGATGCGGGTCACGGCCACGGCGGCTTGTTCCAGCGATGTTTCCGGGAACAGGATGATGAACTCTTCGCCGCCGAAGCGGGCGACGGAATCCTGCGGGCGAAGGGTTTCGCGCGCGACCTTGACCAGATGCACGAGCGCGTCGTCGCCCACCGTGTGGCCCAGCGAATCGTTAAGCTGCTTGAAATTGTCGATGTCGAGCAAGGCGAGGCAGACCGGCGCGTGCCGCCGTTCGGAACGCTTGATTTCTTTCTCGAAAATCTCTTCCAGCCCGCGCCGGTTCAAAGTGCCGGTAAGCTGGTCGTAGCGCACCAGTTCGCTGGCGCGCGCAAGTTCCCGCTCCAGTTCGTGGATGCGCGTCTCGGCCTGCCTGACCTGCGATTGCATGGCGAGCATGTTGTCGCTGGATTGGCGGGCGCTGGCTTGTATGGCGATGGTCTCCTGCATCACCTCTTCCAGCACGGATTCCAAATCGGAGAGGCGCTCGACATGGCTGATGCGCCCGGAAATGGCCTTGATTTTGGCGTGATAGTCAGAGGTCGCGCCCGTGAAATCCTTGAGATGCTCCACGAAGTCCGCCAGCATGGATTTCATGGCGTTCTGCGCGTCTTGGAGTCCGAGCTTCAATTGGCTCTGCTTGAAAACGACTTCCTTGAAACGCAGTTCCGCGTCGTCCAGATTTTTCTGGGAAAGCGGCTGCCCCAGAATATCGCGCACGACTTCAATCTGCCCGTGTATCCACTGGTCGTCCAGCACCAGTTCGCCGACGTTTTCCACCACGAGCCGCAGGAGCTTCTGGAGGCTGGCGCTCAATTCCCGATGGTCTTCGTCGAGCAGTTCCAGCCGGAAGGCAAAGTCCTTCAGCTTTTGGCGCATCGCCTGAAACTGTTTGGGCGTGCTGGCGCTATGCGCCGCCTCAATCAGCGCGTGGCATTCTTCGGCAAGCAGGTCGTCATCGTTCAGGGAGGCATGGCAGTTTTCCAGCGCGTAGACGAAAAGCTCGCGCAGCAGGAGCACAAGCGCCTCTGCCTCCGCCATGCCGTCTGGCGCTTCCCGCGAAATGGCTTGGTCGGCAGGCTCATCCGAAAAATCGGCGGGAAACATTTCGACCGAACCGCTGTGCCGGGTCTGGCTCCAGCTTTTTTGAAGGCTCTCCAGCCGCGCAAACAGCGTTGCCGGATTGCTGGCGGCGCTTTGCAGCACGTGCTCCAGCGCCTCCCGCTTTTGCGTGAGCATGAGCTGCGAGGCGGTGTTCTCCCATTGCCGGAAAAGGTCGCGGATCAGCGCGCCCCAAGCCATTTGCTGCAAATGGGTCAAATCCGTCAGCGGCGCGGACAGCGCCTTGGCAAGCTGCGTCCAGTTCTTTTCCGCGATGGCTTGCGAAAGCGCGTGCTCCATGCTCGGCAAGGCGGCGGCGCGGCCAATTTCAGCCGCCAGTTGCTTCATTGCCTTTTCGGGAAAACTCTCCGCCGGCGGCGTTCCCGCGACTTTGGCGTAAATTTCCCGATAGTTGTCCGGCGTTGGCGGAATGCGGCGCACGGCGAGCATCCGTATCGTTTCACGGGCAATGTCGGTCGGATTTTTGGGCGCTGCGGACATGCGGCGGTTTCGCAAAAGAAAGGTTTATCGTAAGCAGGTTGCTACTTTTTCGGGAAAAGCCCGCGCTGCCCGCCTTTGCCCCGCGTGGCGTTCTCCCACAATCAAAGGCTGTAGTACATATCGAACTCGACCGGATGCGTCGTCATGCGGTAGCGGGTGACTTCTTCCGTTTTTATCCCGATGTAGGCATCGATGAAGCCGTTGGTGAACACGCCGCCCCGCGTCAGGAATTCCCTGTCTTTGTCGAGATGGGCGAGCGCCTCGTCAAGGCTGGCGCATACGGTCGGAAGGCTGGCTTCTTCTTCCGGCGGCAGGTCGTAAAGATTTTTGTCGGCGGGTTCCCCCGGATGGAGCTTGTTCTGGATGCCGTCCAGCCCGGCCATCGCCATCGCGGCAAACGCCAGATACGGGTTGGCCATCGGGTCGGGAAAGCGCACTTCGATGCGCCGCCCTTTTTGGTTGGTGGCGTAGGGGATGCGGATGGAGGCGGAACGGTTGCGGGCGGAATACGCCAGCTTCACCGGGGCTTCAAAGCCGGGCACGAGCCGCTTGTAGGAGTTTGTGCCGGGGTTGGTGATGGCGTTCAGGGCACGGGCGTGCTTGATGATGCCGCCAATATAGTAGAGCGCCATTTCCGATAGGCCCGCGTAACCGTTGCCCGCGAAAAGGTTCTGGCCGTTTTTCCAGATGGACTGGTGCACGTGCATACCGGAGCCGTTGTCGCCAACAATGGGCTTGGCCATGAACGTGGCCGTTTTGCCATACTGGTGCGCGACGTTGTGCACCACGTACTTGAGCATCTGCGTCCAGTCGGCGCGGCGGGTCAGCGTATTGAACCGCGTGCCGATTTCGCATTGTCCGGCGGTGGCAACTTCGTGGTGATGCACTTCCACCGGAATGCCGATGCCTTCGAGCGCCAGCACCATCGCGGCACGGATGTCATTGAGGCTGTCGACCGGCGGCACGGGAAAATACCCGCCCTTGACACGCGGGCGATGCCCCAAGTTACCGCCTTCGTATTTTTCCGCCGTCGACCAAGCCGCCTCTTCGGAAAAGACCTTGACGGAAGAGCCGGACATATCCACCGACCATTCGACGGCGTCAAAGATGAAAAACTCGGGTTCCGGCCCGAAATAAGCCGTGTCCCCAATGCCAGTGCTCTTTAGGTAAGCCTCCGCGCGCTTGGCGATGGAGCGCGGGTCGCGGTCATAGCCCGTGCCGTCGGACGGCTCGATGATGTCGCAGGTCAGCACCAGCGTGGTTTCGTCGAAAAAAGGGTCAATGTAAGCAGATTCGGAATCCGGGAGCAAAATCATGTCAGAGGCTTGTATGCCCTTCCATCCGGCCATCGAAGAGCCGTCGAACATAAGCCCCTGCTCGAACGCTTCCTCTTCAAACGCGGAAACCGGCACGCTGACGTGCTGCTCCTTACCGAGCGTGTCGGTAAAACGGTAGTCAACAAAGCTGACCTCGTGCTCCTGAATCAGCTTCATGACATCTTGAGAATTCATGCTTACTCCCGGTGAACATTGGACAAACAAACTGTTAAGAGAAATGCGGTCAGCATTTTTTCGCTTAAAGTATCCCTGCGCGGAGGCGTTGCCATCCCCCTTCAGCTAACCCTGTATTGTGTCACAAGCTCACAGAGGAAAACCGGAAATCGGGCATAGGTCGGGCATGTTCGGCGCGGCACGGCAAACCTGCCATAGGCAACTGAACGCCCCGCCCCTGGAACCATGTCCCAACGTAAGCACTGGTAATATCATCAAATCGCAGTCAGCTTTATTCTAAATACCACTTTCTGGCGGTATATTGGAATACATCTACAGATAAACAGTTTCTCCACTTTTATTTTTGCGCTGTTTTTTCCGTTTTTTATGGCGTTTCCAACCTATCTTTTTTCAATTTTCTATTTTCTCCCTGTACCACAAAACCGCTGCTTATTTTTTCATGCTGGTTTCTAGCATAACCAACTATCTAATGTACAACTTTGGTGTTTACATTGACACGGAGATGGTCGGCAACGCTTTTGACAGCAACACACGAGAAGCCCTTGATTTGGCAACATTTTCAGGAATTGTTTGGGTTTTGCTCACAGGCATCATTCCGGCGCTGCTGATTGTTTTTGCAAAAATAAAATATCAAAAATTTGGAAAATAAATCATTAATCGTTGGCTGTGCATTTTTGCGTCACTGTTGGTTGTCGGCGATTTATTGCGGTTTCCTATAAAGAATGCGCCGCTTTCGGACGCAACAACCACAATGTGCGTAAAATTATCAATACTGTCAATTACACCTATTCAACTATCCGGCATTTCCAGCTACAGGCACTAGTGAAAAGGGAATTCAAACGACTAGACGAAAATGCCCGACTGGTTCCATTTGAAGCCCTGCACATTACGGTGCTGGTGCTGATTCTGGGAGAAACAGCACGGCGGGAAATTTTTCGTTATATGGATATGAACGAAAAACGAATCCATTACTGGAAAAGCAGCCTGTCATTTCGTTCGACAATATCGCCTCCTGCGGAACGGCAACGCTTGTTTCCGTTCCGTGTATGTTCTCGAATATATCACGAACCGATTATGACGCGACGGACGCGAAATATACGGAAAACCTGTTGGACATTCTGCAAACATCTGGATACAAAGTTCTGTGGCTGGGAAATGACGACGGTTGCAAAGGCGTATGCAACCGTGTTCCGACTGAAGAAATGATAAAAATAAACAACCCAGAGTATTGCTACGGCCAATACTGTCATGACGAGTCGCTGTTGGATGGTTTGCCGGAAACCTGGAGCCGCCGAACGGCGGCGGAACGCATACAGACCTGTTAGGCGAAGTTTAGACTGTTTATATATTTATTCATCGGATATTTCCTGTAATTCTTTTCTTTTGTCTTCCAACAAATTATTTATTTCTATTTTTTCTCTATCTAAATACTCCAATAAAATCATTCCATCATCATTCATTATATCGAAAAATATGATTTTTTATTCAATGGAGGTAGAACGAGTCTAATAAAATTCTCTGCAAGTTTAATAACTGATTCATCCATGAAAGTTGTTTCTAAGCCTTGATTTAATCTTTGTTGATATAATTTTTGACTTTCTTGCATATATTCAATTATTAATTTTTGATGCTGTTTTGAGTCCATAATATCAACTTTAGTTGGACTTTCATTACCATTTGCTGTTATCCGTCGAATTTCTTGAACTTCCCATTTTGGATCATTTTTTGCTGTACCCAGAAACTTTGAAACAATTCCAGAAACTACAATAGCATCTGAATATTGCTTGGAATTTGATATTCTAATTGATTTTAAATCAACACCAAACTTTGCGACAATATCATGTGTCATTACTTCAAGATATTCATAATATTCACCACCAACGCCTAATCCTATTAGGCCATTATGAAATTTTTTATCAAATTCTTTTCGTAAAATTGTTGGCTGTTTCAGGTTTGTTTCAAGAAGCCTAATTCTAATATTTTTTCAAAGCCTTGAACATTAAACATTGTACTTTCAAGATTTCGTATAGTATTCTCAAGCCCTTCTATAACTATATTTTGTTTTACTATTGTTGCCTGATTTTCTAACAGTCGCTCTTTTTTTCCAACCCTTGAATCTACAAAATTATTAAATCCCAGAGCAACAGGTATCATTAAAAAACAACTACAAACCGTTGTTATAATCACAGCGATAGTAGTTATTTTAATAAATTTTATTACAAAAATTGCTATAACAAGAATTACCATAATAGATAAGAACATTACAAAAAATGAAAAAAACCCTCTCATGCTTGATGAAAATTTCGAAAAAATATTAAAGAAACTCATAAAAACACCATGAGATGACATTTTGTATGCTCCCTGCGTTGACGTGCGTGTAGATTTCGGTGGTTTTGCTGCTTTTGTGCCCCAGAGGTTCCTGAACATACTACAAATCCGTAGCGTTTTCGACAGGAGCGGGGTATGGCTGTGAACTGTGCCGCACGCAAGTTTGCCCGACGCTGAACGAGCCCTAGATAATCGGCGGGGAAATTGCTTGATAAGCGGGAAGGGCAGGGATGATTCGGGAAGAACCGGAACGGGGCAATGAAAAAGGATTTCACATTATGAA
>JAITVD010000072.1 GCA_031285965.1 Azoarcus sp. | reverse complement strand
CCCACACTTATCGGTTGTCCCAGTTTTTAAAGAGCCGCGCCAAACTTCACGGCGCGAAAGAGGCGCGATTCTTGCAGAACATCTACAGCCAGTCAACCCCTTGGCGAATCATTTTTCACAGCCAATGTTTTTCATGGGAAAACAAGACTTTGCTTCTGTCCCATAAAGGCAACAACGGACAAACATGGCACATCACGCACGGCATGTAGAAATGCAAGTAAAAATCCGGTCAGCCTGCGATGCGAAAACAGCCCCTAAGCCGCAGGCTGTCACTCGGAATATTGAAAACTGCCGCCAGCAAAGTTTTCGAAGCGCGTGTATTCGCCTAGGAAAGTCATGCGCACCATGCCAGTCGGCCCGTTGCGGTGCTTGCCGATGATAAGTTCCGCCGTACCCTTGTCTGGGGAATCTGGGTTGTAGATCTCGTCACGGTAAATGAACATGATGATGTCCGCGTCCTGTTCAATCGCGCCCGATTCGCGCAAATCCGACATGACCGGGCGCTTGTTGGGGCGTTGCTCCAGACTGCGGTTGAGCTGCGACAAGGCGATAACGGGCACATGCAGTTCCTTGGCGAGCGATTTTACCGAACGCGAAATTTCCGATAGTTCATTGGCGCGGTTGTCCGTTTCGCGTGTGCCGTTCATCAGTTGCAAATAGTCGATCACGATCAGGCCGAGGCGGCCACCGCACTGCCGGGCAAGCCTCCGCGCGCGGGCGCGCAGGTCGATGGGGTTGAGCCCCGGCGTCTCATCGATGTAGATCGGCGCTTCGTAGAGCTTGCCCATCGCCATTGTCAGCCGTTGCCAATCATCATCGCTCAAGCGGCCATTGCGGATTTTTTGCATGTCAATCCGCCCCACCGAGGAAATGAAGCGGGTCGCCAACTGGCTTCCGGGCATTTCCATCGAGAAAATCGCTACCGGCAGGCGTTTTTCCACCGCCACATGTTCGGCGATGTTAAGGGCAAAACTAGTCTTGCCCATCGACGGCCGCCCCGCGACAATCAGCAGATCGGCGGGCTGCAATCCCGATGTTTTTCCGTCGAGGTCGACAAACCCCGTGGGAACGCCGGTGATGTCCGAAGGATTATCGCGGTCATATAGCTCCTGCACCCGGTCGACGACCTGCTTGAGGATGGGCTGGATGGACTGGAACCCGGTTCCGTGGCGAGCGCCCGCTTCGGCAATCTCGAACACCCGCGCCTCTGCTTCATCGAGCAGCACCTTGGCCTCTTTACCGGAGGGGGACAACGCGCTTGCGGCGATTTCATCTCCCACGGCAACGAGTTTGCGCAGGATTGCGCGCTCATGGACGATCTCCGCGTAACGGCGGATATTGGCCGCCGACGGGGTGCTGTCAGCGATTTCCGCCAGATACGCCAGCCCGCCCGCCTGTTCCGCCTCCGCGCTCTTCTCCAGCGACGCAAACACTGTCACCACATCGGCGGGCTTACCGAAGTCGATCAGCTTCGAGATGTGCCGATAGATGCGCCGATGGTCATCGCGGTAAAAATCTTCCTCGACGACAAGGTCGGCCACCCGCTCCCAAGCGGCGTTATCGAGCAGCAGCCCGCCAATCAGTGATTGTTCGGCTTCGAGCGAATGCGGCGGCAGCTTGATTGCCGCTATTTGTGGGTCACGGGCGCTGCGCGAAGAAGTCACCATGATGAAATTTCAGGAGCGGCTGTAAAAGAGGAGATTCTAAAAACAAAGGGCCGCCTTTGGCAGCCCCTTGCGTTGCAGAGCGCGTCCGCGCCTTATTGTTCGCCAAGCACCGAAACGGTAATCGGCACGACAACATCGGCATGAAGCGCAACATCAATCTTTGCGTCGCCAACCAGCTTCAGATGGCCGTCCGGCATACGGATTGCCGAGCGTTCGATCTCGAAGCCCTGCGCCGCCAGCGCATCGGCCACGTCGACGTTGCTCACCGAGCCGAAGAGACGCCCGTCCATGCTTGCCTTGCGGCTGATCTGAATCATCAATCCTTCCAGCCTTTCCCCTAGCGCCTGCGCGGCAACCAGCTTTTCGGCCTGAGTACGCTCCAGTTCGGCGCGGCGAGTCTCAAATTCGGCCTTGTTGGCCGCCGTGGCACGCTTGGCGAACCCGTGCGGAATCAGGTAATTGCGGGCATAGCCATCCTTGACCTTGACGACATCGCCCAAGGAACCGAGCTTACCTACTTTTTCGAGCAGAATAATTTGCATGGCCGCTCTCCTTACTGATGCAGATCGGTGTAAGGCAGCAGCGCCAGGAAACGGGCGCGCTTGACGGCCACCGACAACTGCCGCTGATAGCCCGCCTTGGTTCCGGTGATACGCGCCGGCATGATTTTGGCGTTTTCGGTGATGAAGTCCTTCAGGATATCGACATCCTTGTAATCGACTTCCTCAATCTTTTCCACCGTGAAACGGCAAAATTTGCGGCGCTTGAAGAGGCCGCGCCCCGCGCGGTCTTCTTTTTTCTTGAACTTGTTAGGTTTGAAAGCCATTTTCAGATTCCTTCGATGAATTCGATGATGTTCAGGTGCAGTACCGGACTGCGGCTGCGCGCGCTTTTGGCTGCCATGAATCCCGCCACTGAAACCTTTGCCCCTGGAGCGGCGGCAGACAGCGTTTGTGCCAGTTCGCCGATTGCCATTGCTGGGAGTTCCAGCCTCACCTCGCGTTCGATACCCGCTTCAACTTGCCGGGATTCATGCGCCAGCACACAGGACACGACAGGGATTCCCGCCGGGGTGCGCCGCAAGGCCGAAACCTCCGCGACATGCGCCGCCAGCCGTAATTCGTTGGCAGCCTCCGCGCACACTCAGGCTGTAGCCGACTCGAACGCCTCGGGAGAGGCTGCCTCGGCATCGGCCTCGATGCCAGCATCCGCCACGGGCGCGTCCGTAAGGGAGCGCGACTTCTCCTCCTTCATCATTGGCGAGGGAGCGGTCACTGCTTTCTTCTTCTTGATGACAAGATGGCGCAGCACGGCATCGTTGAACTTGAACGCGACTTCAAGCTCTTCAAGCGCCTCGCCGTCGCATTCGATGTTCATGAGCACGTAGTGCGCCTTGTGCACCTTCTGGATCGGGTAGGCCATTTGCCGTCGCCCCCAGTCCTCAAGCCGGTGAAGCTGGCCGCCACGAGCTGTGACGATGCCCTTGTAACGCTCGATCATCGCGGGCACCTGTTCGGACTGATCCGGGTGCACGATGAACACGATTTCATAATGTCGCATCAGGACTCCTTATGGATGAATAAAGCCCCTCGGAATGCGAAATCCGATGGAGCAAGGAAAGCCGATGATTTTGGCAGAAGATATGGCCACTTGGCAAGTGGGCAGTGCATTCGGCAAAGCGTCTGCCCAAATTTTCTTTTCACCTGAAAAAAGCCGAGCTTTCTTCTCCCTCGCCGCCCGCTGTTTTCTGGTTTTTCGCGCCGATCTAAAAAGCCGTTCAGCCCTGGCTAAATGTCAAATTTAAGTGACATGTGAAAAATCTCCTTCTCATAAACGGAAACAGGCACGTAAGGTGACAGCGCAGACGGTTTCCATCGTCACGCAAGATAACATCCATTTATTACGGATGTATAATCGTAAAAAATAAAAGTCTCACCATGCTGGAGGGGAACCATGCAAGGCATCTCTTGTTGTTCCGATAACATTTACTCAGCCGCCCCAAGCTACAACGGACAATCAAGGGTTGCAGCCGTTCACTTCGTCGTCGATCATGGCCGCGTCGCAATCATTGATACTGGCAGCAACACTTCAGTACCGAACATTCTCTCCGCGCTAGCCTGCCTGAACGTCGCCCCCGAAACTGTCGAATGGGTCATCCCCACTCACCTGCATCTCGACCACGCGGGAGGCGTGGGCAGCCTGATGTGCGCCCTGCCCTGCGCCCACGTCGTCACCCATCCAAGCACCGTAAGCCATATCGCCCACCCAGCGCGGCGCGAAGAAAAACACATCGGCTCTTTCGGGCAAGGACAATCCTCCCTTCTGCCGGAACATCTAGTGCCGCTGGACGAGCATCGCATCATCCCTTCCCGCGACGGCATGGAATTGCCCCTCGGCGAGCGCGTGCTCAAAATCCTTGACGTACCCGGCTATGCCCGCCACCACATCGCCGTATGGGATGAAAGCGCGAAAGCCATCTTTGCCGGCGATGCTTTTGGAATTTCATATCGTGAACTCGATGTCGGCAAACGTTCATTTATTTTTCCGGCCACCTCGCCCGCGCAGTTCGACCCCGTTGCGATGATTGAGTCCATCGCCCGCATGGCCGCTCATGGCCCGCAGGCAATGTACCTTGCCCACTATGGCAAGGTGACTGGCATCGAGCGTCTGGCAAACGACCTGTTCCGCCTCATCCATGCCCAAATTGCGATTGCGCAGGCGGCGCGTGGCAGTGGCCTTGCGCGGCACACCGAAATTCTTTTCAGCCTGGAAGAACTCGTGCGCGAGGAAAGCGCCCGCCAGCAATGGGCGCTCGACGAAGAAGCCTCGCTCGACCTGCTGCGACCGGATCTTTGTTTTAATGCCCAAGGGCTTGGAATTTGGCTGAACCGCCTCCTCGGGCAGCACGCTATCGCGGAAATGGCGACGGAAGAAAAAACGGGGCAGGCAGAAGCCGTTGCGGCCTGACATGCCCTCATGCTGAGGCAAAGCGAAAGCGCCATTGCCTCCGCTTCCATACGAAACGCCAAACGCGCTGTAAGATCATGTCTTTGGATACCCTCGGTTCAGTCACCGGGGGTTTTTGACACGCGCTTTTCTGCTCGCTCTCTGTGCCTGATTTCCCCCCCACCTCCCCGGATGCCAACCCCGAACGCCGCTTTGGCGGACTCGAACGCCTGTACGGCGAAGGAACGATTACGCGCCTTGCTGCCGCCCGTGTGACGATTGCGGGCATTGGCGGTGTCGGCTGCTGGGTTGTCGAGGCGCTGGCGCGCAGCGGCGTGGGAACGCTCAAGCTGATCGACCCGGACAATCTCGTCGAGTCCAACGTCAATCGGCAAATCCACGCGCTCGACAGTACGTTTGGGCAAGCCAAGGTCACGGCGATGGCAGCGCGGATACATAGCATCCATCCGCAGTGCCGCGTAGAAACGATAGAGGATTTTCTGACCCCGAAGAACGCCGCCGCCTTGCTGCTCGATACCGACCTAGTGATTGACGCCATCGACAATGTACGCGCCAAAACCGCTATTGCCGTTCATTGCCGCCAGATGCGCCTGCCGCTGCTGATGGCGGGCGGGGCGGGCGGCAAAACTGACCCATGCCGGATACGGGTTCAGGATTTGGCGCACACCGCGCAAGACCCGCTGCTCTCCAAAGTCAGAGCGCGGCTGCGCCGCGAGCATGGCTTTACACGCGAACCTGGCAAGAAATTTGGCATCGAAACCGTCACTTCGGACGAGCCGCTGCGGCGACCTTCGGCATGCGCCACAGACAGCGGCCTACAAGGTTTGTCATGTGCTGGTTATGGCTCCAGCATGGCCATGACGGCCAGCATCGGCTTGTTCATCGCGGCACAGGCGCTTGGACGGCTGTTGCGTAAAAAATAAGGCAATCCATATTGAAGCCGCCTCAGACGAGCGGAGAAGAGGCTGGCGTCGCGGGAACGGGCGGGGTATCGGCGGGCGGTCGGGGGCGGCCTCCGCCTTCCGGGCGCTTGAACCCGCGCGGGGGCGGCGCGAAAGGCTCTATCTCATACTGCTTGCCGTGCATCAGACAGTCGGCGATGACGTTTTCGGCGCGCTCTTTATAGTTGTCGAGCTTATCGTCGACCTCCGGCTCCCCCCCGCTAATCACGCCTTGATTGGGGTCAAGCGGAATGCTGTGCGAATACATCAGGGAGCGGGCATTGTAAAAATCCTGCTCTGCCGCTTTGGGATCCCCGCCCCGCCAGCGATAGAGCATCTTGCTTTCCTTCCAATAGACGACCACTTCCTTTCTTGATGCCACTCTCCTTTTCCCGCGTTGAATGCGCGGAAATTCGTAACCCACCGCGCAGAGATGGTTGATCGCTTTGAAGCTGTCGTCGTTCCGCCCGATAATCAGATTTTTTATTTCTGTTTCGATAATGCTGAAAGCATATTCCTGCTCAAAGTCGAAATGCCTGACAGGATAAGGCGGGCTGAAAATGAGGGCGGAAAAATCCTCTTGCGCTATCGGTTCCGGCTCTGCGTCCGCCACGTCCACGACATCCGCCGCTTCCGCTTCGTCCTGCCCTGCCTGCTCATCCGGCGCGGACGGGTCTTTCAGCCCCCCGTGCAGCAGGAAAGAAATCAGGAATACCAACGCGAAAATCGAAAGCAGTCTCATCCACGCCTCATCTGCCTGTTTTTCAGCCACGCGGCTTGCCCGCTCAAGATACCGCTTTCGCCGGAGCAGCCGTGGCTATTCTAGCCGTAATGCGGCGGCTTTGCTTTACAATGAACCGCCTCTCTCCCCTTTGCCCCTGCCCACATGCCCTACGAACATCCGCTGCACGAAGCCAAATTCTGCCCGGTGCAAGATTTTGCTTCCCGCGTGGCAGATATGCCGCGCCCGCTGGTATTTACCAATGGCTGTTTCGATGTCCTCCATCGCGGGCATGTGACGTATCTCTCCCGCGCGCGGGCGCTGGGCGCATCGCTCGTGGTGGCGCTCAATAGCGACCAATCCGTGCGCAGGCTCGGCAAGGGGGCGGATCGTCCGCTGAATTCGCTGGAAGACCGCATGGCCGTCATCGCCGCGCTGGAGAGCGTCAGCCTCGTGACTTGGTTCGAGGAGGATACGCCGCTTGCCCGGATCATCGAGGCTCGCCCCGATGTGCTGGCAAAAGGGGGAGATTGGCCCATCGACGCCATTGTCGGCGCAATCGAAGTCCGCGCTTGGGGCGGCAGCATCCATTCGATTCCGTTCGAGTTCGAGCGTTCGACTACCGCCCTCGTCGAGCGTATCCGCAACACGCGCAACGCCCACGGATGAGCCACAGCGCCCACGGATGAGCCACAGCGCCCACGATATTCTCACCCGCGTTTTCGGTTACACCGCTTTTCGCGGCGACCAGCAAGCCGTCATAGAGCGCGTCGCAGCCGGAGGCGACGCACTGGTGCTGATGCCTACGGGAGGCGGAAAATCGCTGTGCTATCAGATTCCTGCCTTGATGCGCACAGGAACGGCCATCGTCGTCTCGCCTCTGATCGCGCTCATGCACAATCAGGTCAGCGCGCTTAGGGAGGCGGGCATCGCGGCGGAATATCTCAATTCCAGCCTCGATTTTGAATCGGCGAAAGCAACCGAGCGGATGCTTCGCGCAGGCTCGCTCGACCTGCTCTACGTCGCGCCGGAGCGCCTGATGACGCCCCGCTTCCTCGATTTGCTCGACCACCTGCGCGACATGGGGCGGCTGGCGCTTTTCGCTATCGATGAGGCGCATTGTGTTTCGCAGTGGGGACACGATTTCCGTCCCGAATATCTGCAATTGTCGGTTTTAGCGGAACGCTATCCAGCCATTCCGCGCATCGCGCTCACGGCCACCGCCGACCGCCAGACCTGCGACGAAATCATCCGGCGGCTGCATCTGGGCGCGGCGCGGTGCTTCATTTCCAGTTTCGACCGCCCCAACATTCATTACACGATTGTCGAAAAAGCCGACCCGCGCCGCCAGTTGCTCAATTTCATCCGCGATGAAATCCATTCCCAATTCACGCGGGCGGCAGGAATCGTCTATTGCCTGTCGAGGCGCAAGGTAGAAGAAACCGCCGCGTGGCTACAGGAACACGGCATCGCGGCGCTGCCTTACCACGCGGGGCTGCCCGCGCAAACGCGGATGGAGCATCAAGGCCGCTTCTTGCGCGAGGACGGGCTGGTGATGGTGGCGACCATTGCGTTCGGCATGGGAATCGACAAGCCGGACGTGCGCTTCGTCGCGCACCTCGACCTGCCGCGCTCGATTGAAAGCTACTACCAAGAAACGGGACGCGCAGGCCGCGACGGCTTGCCCGCGCGGGCATGGATGGCCTGGGGCGCGGGCGATGCCGTCCAGCAGCGGCGGATGATCGATTCGGGCGAAGGCGAACCGGGCATGGATTACGAAACTCACCGGCGGCTCGCCCGCAACCGGCTCGACGCGCTGGTGGGGCTAGCTGAAACAACCGCCTGCCGCCGCCAGCAGTTGCTCGCCTATTTCGACGAAGATGCCCAGCCCTGCAAGAATTGCGACAACTGCGCCACCCCGCCCCAGACGTGGGATGCGACCGAAGCGGCGCGCAAGGCTTTGTCCTGCGTGTTCCGCACCGGACAACGCTACGGGGCAGGCCATCTGATCGACGTGCTGCGCGGCGAACTGACCGACCGAGTGCGAGACAACGGCCATGAGAACTTGAGCACTTTCGGCATCGGCGGCGACCTCGATGAAAAGCACTGGCGCATGGTTTTCCGGCAGCTTGTGGCATACGATTTCGTCTGCGTCGACCATGAACGCCATAACGCGCTGGCGCTCACCGAAACCGCCCGCCCGCTGCTGCGGGGTGAAGCAAGCCTTCTTGTCAGGCTGCCCTCCGAGAAAACCCGCAGCCCCAGAAGGCGGAGCAGAGGAAGCTCGCTCGCCGACATTCCCGGCGGCATACCGACCACGCTTTTCGAGCGCCTGCGCACATGGCGAGCCAGCACGGCTCAGACGCGCAGCGTACCGGCCTACGTCATTTTCCACGACGCCACTTTGCGCGACATCGCCATCTCCCGCCCGGCAACGCAGGACGACCTGCGCCAAATCACGGGAATCGGCGAGCGCAAGCTAGAAGCCTATGGCGCGGAGATACTGGAAATCGTCGTAGCCTGCGGATGAGTATCGAAAACCTCAGCCTTTGTCACTAACCGGCGCGTCCTCGCGCAGCACTGCCTGATGTTCCGCCAATGATTCATTCAGCCAGTCGCCAAAGGGCTTAGGTTTTTCGATTTTTTTGTTTATCTGCTTGTAACCCCGTTCAAGATTGTTCCTGAACGAGCGTGTCTGCGGATGCGTCTCGCCGAACCTAGCGAGATAAATCCGGTAAGCCTGAAGGTAGCCGACCATTGCCTTGTCATACTGACGCCGATTGAAATACGTCATGGCAACGTTGCCGTAGGACATTCCTGTGGCGGGATGTTCCTTGCCAAAGGCTTTTTCATTGATTTCCATCGCTTTTCTGGCCCATCCCTCCGCCTTGTCGTAATCCTTCATTTTGGAATACACCAAAGCCATATTGGTATAGGCAATGCCCGTATCGGGATGGTTTCCGCCAACCGATTTCTCAAAAATACCCACGGCCCTGCGCAGATATTCCAGAGCTTTTTTGTGGTTGCCCGCCCGCGTTTCGGCAACGCCCAGATTGCTGTACGTCATCGCAACGGAAGGATGCTCTCTGCCCAGAACTTTTTCCTGATCTGCCAAAGCCTTTCCGTACCAGAGCGCCGCTTGTTTGTAATTGCCCTTTTTGCTGTACACGCTGGCAATGTCGTTGCGGGTTTCGATGATGACGGGATTCTGTTTCCCAAGGCTTTTTTCTTCTATCGCCAAAACCTGTCTGTACGATTTCAGCGCGTTGTCGTAATCGCCCTGCCCAAGGTACATGAGCGCGGCGCTGTGGAGGGCGGAAGCCGTTCCGCTGTCCTTGCCGCCCGTTGCCTTGTCGCGGACGGCAAGGGCTTTTTGCCGCCATTCCTGCGCTTTGTCCTGTTCGCCCAGCCGCTGGTGCAGGGCGGCGATGCTGTCATAAGCTACCGACATCGAAGGATGCCCCGCGCCCAGCGTCTTTTCGCGGATCGGCAGCGCCCTGCCATGCCAGTCCAGCGCGGCATTGTAATTTCCCATCTTTTCGTACACGGCGGCGATGTCTTTGCAGGTTTCCACCATCTCAAGAGTTTCCGCGCCCAGCGTTTCCCGAACCGCAAATGCCTTTTGATGCCACGCCAGCGCCTTTTCATAATCGCCAAGGCGATAGAGGGCAAAACCCAGATTTCTGTAGATATTGGCGCTATTGGGATTTTCATTGCCCAGTTTTTTCTCCGCAATGTCAGCGGCCTGCGCCAGCGCGTCTCGGGCCTGCGCGTAATCCCCCAAGCTCATGTATACGACACCAATCTCGTTCCTGTACTGGACGGTATCCTCGTGCTGCTCGCCGCTCGCCGCGATGGCATCGGCAAGCGCCTTTTTATAGTGGTTCAGCGCGTCGGCATAGCGATGCTCATCCGCATGTTTTTTCGCGGTCTGGGTTGCGCGGGCAATATCTCCGGTCGCGGCGGTGTCGCCCATAAGCTGCCGGATGGTGGTGGCAATAATGTCCTTGAGCTTGACGACCGAAGCGTGATTAGCGCCTTGCGCCTTTTCGCGGATCGGCTGCGCCCTGACATACCAGTCCAGCGCAACCTGATGGTCTCCCTGTTCTATATAGAAAGCGGCCAGTTCTTCGCAGGTTTCCGCCAGCTTGAGGTTTCCCGCCCCCTGGGCGTTTTCCTGAGCCGTGAATGACCTCTCGTGCCAATCGCGCGCATTTTCGGGATAGCCGAGGCGGAAAAGCGCAAAGCCCAAGTTTTTATATATTTCGGCGCTAAGAGGTTCCTTGTCGCCCAAGACTTTTTCCGCTGTTTCGGCGGCCTGCGCCAAAACATCGCGCGCCTCGGAATACTTCTCCGCGTTCATGTACGCCACGCCAAGCTCATTTCTGTAACGAGCCGTTTCCTTTTGCTGCTCGCCGTTTTTCTTGATGGAATTCGAGAGCGCCTGTTTGGCGCGACTAATGGTGTCGGCGGAACGTTGCGGAGCGGACGGTTTTCCCTCAGCCTGCGGCCCACGGGCGGCTTCCTTGGAGGCTGCGGCATTATCGGCATGTGCGCTCTGGCTGAATGTTCCGAAAACAGTTGCCACGGCAAGCGCCATCAGGGTAGGCGAACGCAATGTGGATTTGACGATGAGCATGTTCCTGTCCTTCTCTGAAATGCCGTCCCATGAAAAGTCCGGCCAAGAAAATGAATGCTGAACGAATCAAAGGATTCTAGCGCGTTCCCCGTTCAATCAGTTCAATCTTGTAGCCATCCGGGTCTTCAACGAAAGCGATGACGGTTGTGCCATGCTTCATCGGGCCGGCTTCGCGCACCACTTTACCGCCCAAGGCGCGAATGTCGTCACATGCTTTTTTGGCGTTATCGACTTCCAGCGCGATATGGCCGAAAGCCGTGCCTTGTTCGTAGCCGCCAGTGTCCCAATTGAACGTCAGCTCGATGGCCGCGCCCTCGTTTTCATCCTGATAGCCGACAAAGGCAAGCGTGAAGCGGCCTTCTGGAAAATCCTGTTTTCGCAGCAATTTCATGCCAAGCACGCCCGTGTAGAAAGCCAGCGAACGGTCGAGATGGCCGACCCGCAGCATGGTATGGAGCACTCTCATTTTCGGTTTTCCTCACGGTTTGTTTTGGGGCGCAGCGGCAATTTGCTTCCCCGCGCCGCTGGAAGCGGGGTCGAGCAGGCTCACGCCGCGCTCATGGCGCTCGCGCCGCAGGGCTTCGAGCAGAAAATGGACAAAAGCCAGCCCGGAAAGCGCCGGAGCGATGATGTTGACGAGCGGCACATAGGCCAACAGGGAAGTCCCGCCTCCCAGCAGCAGCATTTGCGGGCGAAGTGTCTGGCGCAGGCGGACGAATTCATCGCTATCAGCGTGGTGCATCAGAGCGTCATAACCAAAAACACGCTGGTTGAGCCAGCCAGTAGCCAGTACAGGCGCTACCAGCGCCACGCCGGGAATCAGCCAGAGCGGCAGCGACATGAGCATGACCAGCATGAACCAGAGCAGCGCCACGATGGTATTGCCAATGCTGCCCATATTTGAGCCGCCCCGGCGCTGCTCAAGATCGGCGTAATCGCGCCGGGCAACGCAGTCGAGCATCATCGGCAGCGCCACCGTAGCGACGAGCACGGTCGAGGTAATGTAGAAAAGAGGCACGAACGCAAGCGTGACGGACAGTTTGACCATGAACAGCACGATGCCCGCCGCCCACATCGAGGAGCTGACCCAATCGCCGACCCAGCCCGCCCCTTGAATGTAGCCCATGACGGCCTCCACCATCACCGTCCATGAAAACCACGCGATGACCACCCACAGCAGCACCGAAACGATGCTTGGCCAGATGAGATGGCCAAAAACATCGAGCCGCGCAAGGCTGCGTATTGAACGTCCCAGCGCAACAGGTATGCCCTGCATCATCGAACCCTCCTCACCGCAATCCCGGAATGCCGCCCATCATGCCTTTCATGGCGCGCATCATTTTGCCCATGCCGCCTTTGGCGAATTGTTTCATGACTTTCTGCGTTTGCTCGAACTGGTTGAGCAAGCGGTTCACTTCCTGAACGCTCACGCCTGCCCCGGCGGCAACGCGGCGCTTGCGGCTGGCCTTGAGAAGCTCGGGTCGGGAGCGTTCGAGCGGGGTCATGGAATTGATGATGCCTTCGATGCGCCCAATGGCTTTTTCCTCGACGCCGCCCTGCAACTGACCCGCCGCTTGCGCAAATTGGGCGGGGAGCTTGTCGAGCAGCGAAGAGAGGCCGCCCATGCTGCGCATCTGCCCAATCTGCGCCTTGAAGTCGTTGAGGTCGAACCCTTTGCCGCTCTTGAGCTTGCGCGCAAATTCAACGGCCTTTTCCTCGTCGACGCGGCGGCGGGCGTCTTCGACCAAGCCAAGAATGTCGCCCATGCCCAGAATGCGGCTTGCCATGCGGTCTGGATGAAAGGGTTCCAACCCAGTGAGCTTTTCCCCAACGCCCGCGAATTTCAGCGGCTTGCCGGTGATGTGCCGTACCGAGAGTGCCGCCCCGCCGCGCGCGTCGCCATCGAGCTTGGTCAGCACCACGCCGGTGAGCGGCAGCGCCTCGTTGAAGGCGCGAGCCGTATTGACCGCGTCTTGCCCAAGCATGGCATCCACGACGAACAGGGTTTCGATGGGGGCGAGCGCCGCATGCAGCGCACGGATTTCGTCCATCATCGCCGCGTCAATGCCCAGCCGTCCGGCGGTATCGACAAGCAGCACCTCATGATGGTGCTTACGGGCAAAATCGAGGGCGGCCAGCACAATATCAACGGGCTTCTGCCCAGCCTGCGAAGGGAAGAAATCGGCTCCGGCCTGACCAGATACGGCCTTGAGCTGCTCGATGGCCGCTGGACGATAAACGTCGGCAGAAACAGTGAGCACTTTTTTCTTCTGTTCCTCGCGCAGCAGACGGGCGAGCTTGCCAACGGTGGTGGTCTTGCCCGCGCCTTGCAAACCGGCCATCAGCACGACAGCCGGAGGCTGCGCGGCCAGATTCAGCCCTTGGTGGATGCCGCCCATGAGGGCGCACAGTTCGTCATGCACCACGCCAACGAGCGCCTGTCCGGGCGTCAGCGATTCGATGACGGCCTGCCCAAGCGCCTTTTCCTTGACCCTGGAAATGAATTCCTTGACCACCGGCAGCGCAACATCGGCTTCAAGCAAGGCCATGCGCACTTCGCGCATCGCGTCCTGAATGTTGTCCTCGGTGAGGCGGGCTTGGCCGCGAAGGGTTTTGACGACTTTCGAGAGGCGTTGGGTCAGGTTGTCGAGCATATGGATTCCACGCGCCCCGTTAGGGCAGCAATTGGGCTGGAAATGGAGAGATGGCCGTAACTGGGGTAAACTGGTTGGTTATATGACACCGATTCTACTGCATCTTTATTTCCACCTCATTCCCGCCGCGCTTTATGCCGGACTGGGAATTTATTTTTGGTGCGCACGCTCGGCCCGCCCTGATGCCGCGTCGAGCGATTCCATCCCCGGCATGGCGCGTTTTGAGCGCACGCTGCTTGCTTTGGCGCTTCTCTCACACGGTTTCTCGCTGTATTCGGCCATTTTCCCAGGCGGCGAGATGCGTTTCGGTTTCAGCATCGCGCTCTCGCTCGCGGTATGGCTGGCGATTTGCTTCTACCGGATAGAAACGCCATACAACAAGCTCGACAGCCTGCACGCTATCGCGCTGCCCGCTGGCGCGCTGGCGTGCCTGCTGGCCGTGTTCTTTCCCCCCACGCATGTGCTTTCCAACGAAAGCGTCGCCTCGCCGGTGTTCCGCGTCCATTTCATCATCGCCATGCTGGCATACAGCGTGTTCATGCTCGCGGCGCTCCACGCGATGCTGATGGCCATCGCCACAAAGCAGTTGCACCATGCCCGCCTGTCGCGGGCGCTGGCAAACCTGCCACCATTGCTGACGATGGAATCCATGCTTTTCCGCCTAATCGGCATCGCCTTTGTGCTGCTCACGCTGACGTTGTTCACCGGGGTAATCTTTACGGAAACCCTTTTCGGGACGGCGTTCCGCTTCGACCACAAAAGCGTCTTTGCCACAATCTCGTGGCTCCTGTTCGGCACGCTCCTGATTGGCCGCCATTTCCGGGGATGGCGTGGCCGCGTCGCGCTGCGCTGGACGCTGGCCGGATTCATCACGCTGATGCTGGCCTATATCGGTAGCCGGTTCGTGATAGAAGTCCTGCTGCATAGATAAGGGCTGGCGTTACGGTAAACGGGCTGCGTTGCGATGCGCTCGTTGCGCCTCGCGGGCGGTATTACGCAGCCCAAACCGTGCCATCTCATTCAAATAAACAGGCAGGCAATGGCAAGCAATCCACAAACCGCATTAAGCGGGCTAGCTCGGGCGCTTATTCAGAAAAACCGTTTATCCGAAGCAGATGCCGTCGCGTGCTCTGCCAGCGACGGGACGACAAATGCTTTTCTGCACGAAATCACGCAGCGCAAATTCTTGAGCGCGAGAGACATTGCCCAGTTCGCGTCCGAAACTTTCGGTTATCCGCTTCTCGACGTTACCGCGCTCAACCGGAATTTTCTGCCCGAAAAGCTCATCGACGCCAATCTGGTCAGCAAGCACCAAGTCATCGCCCTTTCGCAGCGCACCAGCCCGAACAGGCTGGTGCTGGCCGTCGCCGACCCGTCGAACATGCGGGCGTTCGATGAAATTCGCTTCCAGACAGGCATGCAGCTCGAACTGGTCGTCGCCGAAGTTGACAAGCTGGCCAAATTCGTTGAGCAGCAAGGCTCTTCCACTAGGGAAACGCTGGAAAAGCTCAGCGCCGGGGATGAGCTTGGCGCAATGGATGTTGCGCTTGAAAGCGACGCCGAAGATACGTCCGCCGCCTCCGATGTCGATGATGCCCCAATCGTCAAATTCATCCAGAAGGTACTGATCGACGCGATTAACGAAGGGGCTTCCGACGTTCATTTCGAGCCTTATGAAAAGTATTACCGCATCCGCGTCAGAACCGACGGCGTGCTGCATGAAATCGCGCAGCCGCCTTTGGTGCTGAAGGAAAAAATCGCCGCCCGCATCAAAGTCATCTCGCGGCTGGACATTTCCGAGAAGCGGGTTCCGCAGGATGGCCGCACAAAACTCGTCTTGTCCAAAGCCAAGTCCATCGACTTCCGGGTATCCACCCTGCCGACGCTGCACGGCGAAAAAATCGTCATGCGCATTCTGGATTCGAGTTCGGCGATGCTCGGCATCGAGGCGCTTGGCTATGAGCCGGAACAAAAACAGGCGTTGCTCGAAGCCATCGGACGGCCTTACGGCATGATTCTTGTCACGGGGCCGACTGGTTCAGGAAAAACGGTTTCACTCTATACCTGCCTCAATCTCCTCAACCAGCCGGGAACCAACATTTCGACCGCCGAAGACCCGGCAGAAATCAACCTCGCCGGAATCAACCAAGTCAATGTCAACGAGAAAGCGGGGCTGACTTTCGCGTCGGCGCTGCGCGCTTTTCTGCGCCAAGACCCGGACATCATCATGGTCGGCGAAATCCGTGATCTGGAAACCGCCGAAATTTCGGTCAAGGCCGCCCAGACCGGCCACCTTGTGCTGTCCACCCTGCACACGAACGACGCGCCGACCACGCTCGAACGGCTAAAGAACATGGGTGTCGCGCCGTTCAATATCGCTTCGTCGGTCATCATGATTACGGCGCAGCGTTTGGCGCGCCGCCTCTGCTCCTGCAAAAAGCCGGTCAATATCCCCATCGAATCGCTCCTTCAGGCAGGCTTCCGGGGCGAGGAACTCGACGGAAGCTGGCAGCCCTACGGCCCCGGCGGGTGCGACCGCTGCAAAGGAAGCGGCTACAAGGGGCGGGTCGGCATCTATCAGGTCATGCCCATCAGCGAGGACATCGCCCACATCATCATGACTGGCGGCAACTCGATGGATATTGCCGCGCAGGCCGAAAGGGAGGGTGTCAGCGACTTGCGCCGCTCCGGGCTGCTCAAAGTCCGGCAAGGCGTTACCTCCCTTGAAGAAGTTCTGGCCGCGACAAACGAATAAACGGAGAAACAAGTCATGGCAACAGCATCCGCAACGGCCTCCCGAACCGCCCGCCGCCCGCAGGGCGGAGTGAAGGAAACTCTTTACGTTTGGGAAGGCAAGGACAAAACAGGCAAGCTCATTCGCGGCGAAATGCGCGCGGCCAGCGACTCTGTTGTCAAGTCATCGCTGCGCCGCCAAGGCATCACGCCCGCGAAAGTCAAAAAACAGGCCATGTCCCGAGGGCGCAAAGTGACGGAGAAAGACATCGCGCTTTTCACCCGCCAACTGGCCACGATGATGAAATCGGGCGTCCCCTTGCTTCAAGCATTCGACATCGGAATCAAGGGCGCGGGAAACCCCGGCCTTTCCCGCTTGCTCAACGAAGTCCGGGGAGAAGTCGAAACTGGTTCCAGCTTGTCACAGGCGTTCTCGAAATTCCCGCTGCATTTCGACAAGCTGTTCTGCAATCTGGTCGCGGCAGGGGAACAGGCCGGTATTCTGGATGCCATCCTTGAGCGGCTGGCAACCTATAAAGAAAAAATCCTCGCCATCAAGAGCAAAATCAAGTCGGCGCTGTTCTATCCGGGCGCCGTCATGGTCGTGTCGGCGGTGGTTATCGCCGTCATCATGATTTGGGTCGTCCCCACGTTTAAAGAAGTCTTTGCCAGTTTCGGGGCGGAACTGCCCGCGCCGACCATGTTTGTCATCGCCATTTCCGATTTTTTCGTCGCGTACTGGTGGATTATCTTCGGCCTGATCATCGGCGGCATCATGGCCGCCCTTTCAACCTACAAACGATCCGTGCCCATGCAGATCGCGGTTGACCGCATGATGCTCAAGCTGCCGGTCGTAGGCGAAATCGTCCGCAAGGCCACCATCGCCCGCTGGGCGCGGACATTGTCGACGATGTTCTCCGCCGGCGTGCCGCTGGTCGAAGCCTTGGATTCCGTCGGGGGCGCTTCGGGCAACCATCTGTACATGCTCGCCACGCGCACCATCCAGAACGAGGTCAGCACCGGGCAAAGCCTGAACGTTTCCATGCAGAACTCCGGTATATTCCCGACCATGGTCGTCCAGATGGTGTCCATTGGAGAGGAATCAGGCCAGCTTGACCACATGCTCTCCAAGGTGGCGGATTTTTACGACGAGGAAGTTGATGACGCGGTCGCGGCCATGTCCACCCTGCTGGAGCCGCTCATCATGGTTTTCCTCGGCGTCGTCATCGGCGGTTTGGTCGTCGCCATGTACCTGCCCATCTTCAAACTTGGAGCCGTTGTCTGACTTGATGCCCGCACCGCTCGACAATACATCCGTCTTCATCGCGCTCGTTGCGCTGCTGGGGCTTTTCATCGGCAGCTTCCTCAATGTCCTGATCGTCCGCTTGCCCGTGATGATGGAGCGCGAATGGCAGGCGGAAATGGCCGAATTTCGCGGAGAGGCCGCCGACGGGGGCGAACGCTTCAACCTCCTCACGCCGCGCTCGCGCTGCCCGCATTGCGGACACATGATTTCGGCACTCGAAAACATCCCGCTCGTCAGCTATTTATTCCTGCGCGGGCGCTGTCGCCACTGCAAGGCGGGCATCAGCTATCGCTACCCGCTGGTGGAGTTTCTGACCGCCGCGCTGTCCGCCTGTGTGGCCTTGCGCTTCGGCTATAGCATGGCGACGGCGGGGGCGCTGGTTTTCGTCTGGATCATGATCGCGCTGGCTTTCATTGATTTCGATACCCGCCTGCTGCCCGACAGTCTGACTTTGCCCCTGCTGTGGATGGGTTTGGTCTTCAATCTCAAGACGGGCAATATCCCGCTCGAAGATGCCGTCATCGGTGCTGTGGCGGGGTATCTCTTCCTGTGGTCGGTGTATTGGCTTTTCAAAATCGTGACTGGCAAAGAAGGCATGGGGCATGGGGATTTCAAGCTGCTCGCGGCTATCGGCGCGTGGCTGGGCTGGCAGATATTGCCGCTGACCATCGTGCTGGCTTCCGTGGCGGGTGCCGTATTCGGAATCGCTCTCGTCATGCTTGGCCGCCATCGGCGCAGCACGCCGATGCCCTTTGGGCCTTTCCTTGCCATTGCGGGGCTGCTTGCCCTGTTCCAAGGCGAAGCGTTCAGCACTTTCTTGCCCATTTTCTCCCCAACCGTCCCTTGAACACCGCACGGTTGCCCTCATCTTGCGTGAAAGGCTGCGCGTCTTTGCGCGTTGCGCTAGACTTATTGGTTCAGTTTCAAGGAGCTTTTCATGCCAATCTATGAATATCGCTGCGGGCAATGCGGATTTCAGAAAGACCATCTTCAGAAAATGAGCGACGCCCCGCTCACCGTCTGCCCTTCCTGCAACAGCGACAGCTACGTCAGGCAGCTTTCGGCGGCGGGATTCCAGCTCAAGGGCAGCGGTTGGTACGCCACCGATTTCAAATGCCCCGCAAACAACGCCAAGAACACGCCTGACGTGCCGCCTCCCGCCTGCGCCGCTAACTGCGCCTGCCATTCTTCATGACATCAAGCGCCAGGTTTCGTGGGATGAAGAGGTATTTCATTACCGGCCTGTTGATCTGGATTCCCCTGTCCATCACTGGCGCGGTGCTGGCATGGATTGTCAATACGCTGGACGGCTGGGTCATGCCTTGGCTGCCGCAGCACATCCAGCCGCAGACAATCCTTGGCTTCAATATCCCTGGGCTGGGCGTGGTGCTGTGCGCGCTCATCCTGTTTGCGACCGGCGTCATCGGCGCAAACGTGCTCGGCCAAAGAATCGTGCGCTTCTGGGAATCCATGCTGGCGCGCATTCCGGTGGTCAAGTCCCTCTACTACAGCATCAAGCAGGTTTCGGACACGCTTTTCTCCGACAGCGGCAAGGCTTTCAGCAAGGCGCTACTGGTGCAATACCCGCGTGAGGGCATCTGGACGATTGCCTTTCTGACGGGAACCCCCAGCCAAGACATCGCCCAGCAGCTTGCCGGCGATTACATCAGTGTTTATGTTCCTACCACGCCTAACCCGACTTCCGGTTTTTTCCTGATGCTGCCTTTGGCGGATGTGATAGAACTCGACATGAGCGTCGATGAGGCGCTCAAATACATCATTTCGATGGGTGTCGTCGCCCCGCCTTCGCGCTCGCCGGAAACCAGTCTCCTCATCCTCGATTAGCCTTTGGGATTCTTCTCATGAGAACGCATTATTGCGGACAAGTCACAGCCGCCCATCTCGACCAAATCGTCACGCTTTGCGGATGGGTTCATCGCCGCCGAGATCATGGCGGCGTTATTTTTATCGACCTGCGCGACCGCGAAGGGTTGGCGCAGGTTGTCTGCGACCCCGACCGACTGGACATGTTCAAGGTTGCCGAGTCCATCCGCAACGAGTATTGCCTGAAACTCACGGGCAAGGTGCGCCGCCGCCCGGTAGGCACCGAAAACATGAACCTTGCTTCCGGCGAAATCGAGGTGCTGTGCCACGAAATCGAGGTGCTCAACGCCTCCGCCCCACCGCCCTTCCAGCTTGATGACGACAACCTCTCCGAGACAGTGCGTCTGGCCTGCCGAGTCATCGATTTGCGCCGCCAGAAGATGCAGGACAATCTGATGCTGCGCTACAAGGCCACGATGGCTTTCCGCCGTTTTCTCGATTCGCACGGATTCATCGACATCGAAACACCGATGCTGACAAAGAGCACGCCCGAAGGCGCACGCGACTATCTGGTTCCTTCCCGTGTCCACGCCGGACAGTTTTTTGCCCTGCCCCAGTCGCCGCAGTTATTCAAGCAGCTTTTGATGGTTGCGGGCTTCGACCGCTATTACCAAATCACAAAATGCTTCCGCGACGAAGACTTACGTGCCGACCGCCAGCCTGAATTCACCCAAGTCGATATTGAAACGTCGTTCATGGACGCAGCGGGCATTACCGGCCTGATGGAAGAGATGATTCGCTTCGTCTTCAAGGAATCCCTCGCGGCGGAACTGCCCGCCCCCTTCCCCCGCATGACCTATGCGGAAGCCATGAGCCGCTACGGCTCAGACAAGCCCGACTTGCGGGTGACGCTTGAACTGACTGAAATCACCGATGCCGTCAGGGACGTAGCCTTCAAAGTATTCTCGAACCCAGCCTGTTCCGGCGGGCGGGTCGCGGCCATGCTCGTGCCGGACGGGGCAAAGCTCACTCGTGGCGAAATTGATGAATACACCCGTTTTGTCGGTATTTACGGCGCAAAAGGGCTGGCCTATATCAAAGTCAATGATGCAGGTCAAATCAATGAACAAGGATTGCAATCGCCGATTGTCAAAAATCTGCACGAAACGGCATTACGCGCAATTCTCGAACGCACCGGTGCCAAATCGGGCGATCTCATTTTCTTCGCCGCCGACAAGACCAAAATCGTCAATGACTCGCTGGGTGCGCTCCGCATCAAACTCGGCCATGAAAAGGGATACGTTTCTGGCGCGGCATGGTGTCCTGTTTGGGTAACAGACTTTCCAATGTTTGAATATGACGAAGAAGATAAACGCTGGGTCGCCTGCCACCATCCCTTTACCAGCCCAAAGGACGAGCATATCGCGCTTTTGAAAACCAGCCCCGGCGAATGCCTTGCCAAGGCTTATGACTTGGCGCTCAACGGCTGGGAAATCGGCGGAGGCTCGATCCGTATCCATCGCGCAGACGTTCAGCAAATCGTTTTCGAGGCGCTCGCCATCAATCCCGAAGAACAGCAGGTCAAATTCGGCTTTTTGCTCGATGCGCTCAAATTCGGCGCACCGCCGCACGGCGGGCTGGCTTTCGGTCTGGATCGCGTGGTGACGCTGATGGCGGGCGCGGAGTCCATCCGCGACGTGATTGCTTTCCCCAAAACACAGCGAGCGCAATGCCTGCTCACCAGCGCGCCCGGAGCAGTCGATGAAAAGCAGCTTCGGGAACTGCACATCCGCTTGCGCCAACCCACAACAGAAACCGGCGCAAACTGATTTCATCAGTGCGCGCCGGAAAAGCAGTCTAAACATTCAGGCAATAAAAAAGCGGGGCATCATTATGATGCCCGTCTGCCAGCCCGCTTTGGGAGGCCAGCCTTGTCAGGCTGCCCGCTGAATGTTGGAGGCCTGTTTGCCTTTCGGCCCTTGCGTGATTTCGAAAGAGACTTTTTCGCCTTCTTTCAGGGTTTTGAAACCGTTCATGTTGATAGCGGAGAAATGCGCGAACAAATCTTCGCTGCCATCATCGGGGGTAATGAACCCAAAACCTTTGGAATCGTTGAACCATTTAACAGTGCCAGTTGCCATTTACCTTAATCCCTCAAAAAGACTGGAAGCGGAACGCTTCGGTTATCACGTACATCACCGACTATCCAGAGCATTAGCCGAGTGTGACTTACGTCATATTTTAGTTTTCTCGCTTTTTCCAGTAATGTCAACGTCTTTTCTATATAAAAACCCTTTTCATTGTCACTTAGGTGATACATGCAACATTGCACACCATTATTGACATTCTGACATGAGCTTCATGTCGGTCTGCCATACTTCCATCAGGCAGCGGCGCAAAGGATGCGCTCCCCTGCGCCGCCCGTCAGGACTAAAATGACAGCATGACTACGACGACCCACAAACAGGATGGAACCGTGCTGGAAGCTCGCCACACGGGCATCCATCGTCCGCCGCTCTACAAGGTGCTCTTGCTCAACGACGATTTCACCCCAATGGACTTCGTCGTGCTCGTCCTGCAAAAATACTTTGGCATGAGCAGCGAGCGAGCGACGCAGATCATGTTTCAGGTGCACAGGGAAGGCATGGGAATGTGTGGCGTATTTACAAAAGACATCGCTTCAACCAAGGTCGAACAGGTCATCTCCTACGCTCGCCAACACCAACATCCGCTAGCATGTGTGATGGAGGAAAACGAATGATCGCGCAAGAGCTTGAAGTCAGCTTGCATCTGGCCTTTGTCGAGGCTCGGCAGAAACGCCACGAGTTCATCACTGTCGAGCACCTGCTGCTTGCGCTGCTGGACAACCCGTCCGCCGCGCAGGTTTTGCATGCCTGCTTGGTCAATATCAATGAATTGCGCCGGGAACTCACCCAGTTCATCAGCGAGCACACCCCAAAGATTGGCGGCAGCGAAGAAATCGAAACCCAGCCTACGATCGGCTTCCAGCGCGTCATCCAACGTGCGATCCTGCATGTGCAGTCATCGGGAAAAAAAGAAGTGAACGGTGCCAACGTGCTGGTCGCCATTTTTGGCGAAAAAGATTCGCACGCCGTTTTTTTCCTCCAGCGGCAACGCATCTCCCGGCTCGACGTTGTGAACTTCATCTCGCACGGCGTCACCAAAACGCAGCCGGAAGGCGCATCAAGCCCTCCCCGCAGCGAGCCTGAAGGCTCCGACCAAGAACAGCAGGAAGACAAAAATCGCGGCAACTCGCTTGAAACTTACACTCACAATCTCAACCAAATGGTCTTGCAGGGCAAAATCGACCCGCTGATCGGACGCGACAAGGAAGTCGAGCGCGTCATCCAGACTCTATGCCGACGGCGCAAAAACAATCCTCTTCTGGTCGGTGAGGCGGGTGTCGGCAAAACCGCCATCGCCGAAGGGCTGGCTCACCGCATCGTTGGCAAGCTCGTACCGGAAATCCTTGAAAACACACAAGTTTACGCCCTCGATATGGGGTCGCTGCTGGCAGGCACGAAATATCGTGGCGACTTTGAGCTGCGTATGAAAGCCGTGCTCAAGCAGTTGCTCGAAAACAAGGATGCCATCCTTTTCATCGACGAAATCCACACACTGATTGGGGCAGGCGCGGCTTCGGGCGGCACGCTGGATGCCTCAAACCTGCTGAAACCGGCGCTGTCCACCGGCCAATTGAAGTGTATCGGCGCAACCACATACACTGAATTTCGCCAGATTTTTGAAAAAGACCACGCGCTGTCTCGGCGCTTCCAGAAAATCGACATCACTGAACCCTCGGTCGCCGAAACCGTTGAGATTCTCAAAGGTCTGAAAACCCGTTTCGAGGAACATCATGGCATCCGGTATTCGCTCTCGGCTTTGACAAGCGCCGCTGAACTGTCCGCCAAATACATCAACGACCGCCACCTGCCCGACAAGGCGATTGACGTAATCGACGAGGCGGGCGCGGCGCAGCGCATCCTGCCCAAATCCCGTCAGAAGAAAACTATCGGCAAGGGCGAAATCGAGGAGATCATCGCCAAAATCGCCCGCGTCCCGCCGCGCAACGTCTCGCAGGATGACCGCGCCTCGCTGAAAACGCTTGACCGCGACCTCAAAAATGTCGTGTTTGGGCAGGATGCGGCAATTGACGCTTTGGCAAAAGCCATCAAAATGTCGCGCTCCGGCTTGGGCAACCCGCAAAAGCCTATCGGCTCCTTCCTCTTCTCGGGGCCGACCGGTGTCGGCAAAACAGAAGTCGCCCGCCAGCTTGCCTACACTTTGGGCATTGAGCTTGCGCGTTTCGACATGTCCGAATACATGGAACGCCACGCGGTCAGCCGCCTGATCGGCGCACCGCCGGGCTACGTGGGTTTCGACCAAGGCGGGCTGCTCACCGAGCAAATCGTCAAGAAACCGCATTGCGTGCTCTTGCTCGACGAAATCGAACAAGCCCACCCGGACATCTTCAATATCCTGCTCCAGGTCATGGACCACGGCACGCTCACCGACAACAACGGGCGGCAGGCCGATTTCCGCAACGTCATCCTCATCATGACCACCAACGCGGGCGCCGATGCCTTGCAAAAATCCGTCATGGGTTTTTCGTCCAAGCGCGAGGCGGGCGATGAAATGGGCGAGATCAAGCGCATTTTCACGCCCGAGTTCCGCAATCGGCTGGATGCCATGATTTCGTTTAAGGCTTTGGATAGCGAAGTCATCCTTCGCGTGGCCGATAAATTCCTGATGCAGCTTGAAGCCCAGCTTCACGAAAAGAAGGTGGAGGCCCATTTCACCAACGCACTCAAGAACTGGCTGGCTGAAAAAGGCTTCGACCCGTTGATGGGCGCGCGCCCAATGGCGCGGCTCATCCAGGACATGATCCGCGCCGCGCTGGCCGACGAACTGCTGTTCGGGCGGCTTGCCAACGGCGGCGAAGTGACCATCGACATCGAACCGGACGGAGAAAAGGTCAAACTAATTTTCGACCGCGATCCGGTGTCAGAACCCGCCGTCGTCTGAGCCTAAAACACTGCCCGCCCCCAAAAACAGAAAGACCGCCTCAAAAGCGGTCTTTCTGCGTTTCAGGCCATACGTTCAGCGCCAGCCGCCCCGCCCGCCGCCTCTGCCAAAACCGGGATTCCCGTAGCCGCCTCTAGGGCCGCCCATCATGCAGCCCGGCCCGCCCATGCCGCAGCCGCCGCCACCATACATGGGGTGCATCAGAGTGGCCGCTTCAGCATCGAATACCGTTTTTTGCGGCGCGCTCAATTTGCTGTAAAACGCCTCGACCGACTTGCGCATATCGGCCAACATGCTTGAGTGCCTCTTGCTGAACTCTTCCATGAACGCCATCCGTTCGGCTGCTGTATTGGGCAGCGCGGCATTGCGGCGGTTTTCCATCTCTTTCAGCATGACATCAGTACGGGTCGTAGCCGCTTTTTTGAAATCCGCCCAAGCCGATCTCTGCTCCGATGTCAGCGCCAGCGCCAGTTCAAGCTGCGCCAATTGCAACTCTATCCGCTGTTCCATCTGTTCTTTCATCAGTTCAGGGCTGGCATTACGCCAGCCGCCGCCCCAACCGGGACCGTATCCGCCGCCGCCCCATCCATATCCGCAGCCGCGAGCCATCGCCGAGCCGCTCAAAAAAGTGGTTGCCGCCAGCGCGGCGACGAGTGATGTTTTAACCCAGCGTTTCATGGCAATCTCCTTTCAGTCAGGTTTATTACGCCCGTTACTCCGGGCGACAAGCCGTATTTAACGCCTGAGAATGGACACTCGATATACCTCAAAGCAGCCAAATTGAAGCATTATGTTTCAAGCCGCCCGCTTGATACACGAAGATACAAATCAGACTGTTATCCGACTGCTATCCGACCAATGATGCGCAGCAAACCATCCGCAAAGGAGAACTTTCCATGTCCGGCCAAGACCACATCCTGATCGTCGACGACGACCGGGACATCCGTAGCCTGCTTGCCAGCTATCTCGAAAAACAAGGGCTGCGCTGCATCACTGCTGCCGATGGCCGCGAAATGCACACCGCGCTGGAAAAGCACCGCATCGACCTCATCGTGCTCGACATCATGATGCCCGGAGAAGATGGCCTGACCCTGTGCCGCAACCTGCGTGCCAGCGATTCTCCCAACGCGGTCACGCCCATCCTGATGCTGACCGCGCGCGGCGAGGACATGGATCGCATCATCGGCCTGGAAATGGGCGCGGACGACTACTTGCCGAAACCCTTCGTCCCCCGTGAACTCTATGCCCGTGTCCGCGCCATCTTGCGCCGCGCCCGCGCACTACCGCCCAATCTGTCCAGCGCACCCGCCGCGCAAGTACGCGAACTGCATTTCGCCCAATGGCGGCTAGATACGGTTGCCCGCCACCTCCTCCGCCAGGATGGCACTATCGTTGATCTATCTGGCGCAGAATTCCGCATTCTCAGCATCTTTCTCGCCCATCCCCAGAAAGTGCTCTCACGCGACCAGTTGATGGAACTCACGCAAGGGCGCGAGGCCGACGTATTCGACCGCTCCATCGACCTTCTCGTCAGCCGCGTGCGTCAGCGGCTCGAGGACAACGCCCGCGAGCCGACCATCATCAAAACCGTGCGCAACGAGGGCTATGTGCTCACCTGCGAAGTCGCCTCGACCGGAACCGCGCCATGATGAAACGCCTTTGGCCACGGAGCCTTTTTGCGCGCCTGATGCTCATCTGGCTGGTCGGCATTTTTCTTGTGCTGGCCGTCAGCAGGGGCATTTTCGTCACGGAACGGGAACGCATCTGGTCGGAAGGTTTCGCTAGGGAAATTGCCTCGAACGCCGACATCCTCGACAACCTCGCGCCCAGTGAGCGGCATCGCTCGCTTGGCGAATCAGGGCACTTCCGACGAGGTCGGCTGCGCCTAAGTTTAGGGCTGCCCAGATACGCGCAGCCGCTCCCGGAAAGCCACCCCTTGCTGCCGACGCTGCGCGAAGCCATGCCCGAGCGCCAGCCTGCCCTATACACCTACCAGCCCGGAGAAGGCCACCACATTCCCGGACACGCGCCCTTGGCCGTTTCCGTCAAATTGGCGGACGGCTCCTTGCTCGTTGCGCGCTTGCGCGGCCAGTACCGCATGTCCGACCAATTACCCATGCTTTCTCCGTATCCCAATGCGCCAATCATGCCCAGTGCGCTCTTGGCCCTCATTATTGGCGTGGGCGTCCTGACATGGATTTGCGTGCGCATCGCCACCCGCCCGATCTCGAATCTGGCCGCCGCCGCCCGCGCCCTCGGCGAAGACCCGGAACGCCCGCCGCTCGAACTCACCGGAAGCACGGAAGTCATCCAAGCCACAGAAGCCTTCAACCAAATGCAGCAGCGCATCACCGGGCATATGCACGAGCGCACCCGCATCCTCGCCGCCATCTCCCACGACCTGCAAACCCCTATCACCCGGCTGCGGCTACGTGCCGAAATGATTGACGACGAAACCCTGCAAGCCCGCATCCAGTCCGATTTAGATGCCATGCAGAGCCTTATCCGCGAAGGGCTGGACTACGCCCGCAGCATGGAAGTCAGCGCCCCGGCGCAGCCCATCGACCTGAACGGGCTTCTCGCGGCGCACTGCGGGGACGCCACCGACATGGGCTGGGCGGTCTCCGTAGCCGGACAGACCAGCGAGCCTTTCATCGGCCATCCCGTCGCGCTGCGCCGGGCTTTGTGGAACCTAATCGAAAACGGCGTGAAATTTGGGCAGACGGTGGAAATCAGCCTCTCCGAGACCTCAGAAGCGTTTCAAATCCTCATCCGCGACCACGGTGCCGGGCTGCCCGACGAAGAAATGGAGCGCGTCTTTGAGCCTTTCTACCGCACCGAATCCTCCCGCAACCGCGAAACCGGCGGAACCGGATTAGGGCTGGCGATCACCCGCAATCTGCTCCACGTCCAGCGCGGCGCCATCCGCCTGAGCAACCATCCCGAAGGCGGTCTGCTCGCCGCAATAACCCTGCCACGCGGGCAGAAAGTTTGAGCCGCTCCAGCCACGCCGGATATGGTAACGTCCATAGGGTTATCTGAATAACAAGGAGGGTTCCCATGATAAGCATCGACTTGCACGACGAGGTTATCGTCGCCGTCGTTCTCGGCGAATTCACCGTATCCGATTACCGTGAATTCGAGGAACTGGCCGATTACAAAATCAAGTTTGGCGGCCCGCTCGATCTTTTGTTCGACCTGCGCGAGATGGCCGGATTCACCGTCGACCTCGCCGTGGAAGAAATCCGCCACACCCTGCGGCATGCCCATGATTTCCGGCGCATCGCCATCCTGACTGACGACCAGTGGGTCACGTGGAGCGCGTGGGTTTCGCAATTCTTCGTCGACGCGGAAATCAAAGTGTTCGACGACGAGGAAGAAGCCAAGTTCTGGCTGGAATCCGCCCCGCAGAACCCAATCTGATTCAGCCAGCCTCGCGGGGCATGGCGCGGATTTACTTGACCGAGCCCGTTGCCGCCCGCGCAACCCGGCGCTGGCGTACGCTGCCCGCCAGCAGGTCAAGCATGGCGACGCTCTCCTCCCAACCGATACAGGCATCGGTAATGCTCTTGCCGTATTCCGGCACAACGTCCTGAACCAAATCCTGCCGACCTTCCTTGAGATGGGACTCCACCATCACGCCAATGATGCGGTCTTCGCCCGCGCCAAGCTGCTCCGCGACATCACGCGCCACATCGGCCTGCAAGCGGTACTGCTTGCGGCTGTTGGCATGCGAGAAATCGACCATCACCCTTGAGGCCACCCCGGAAGCCGCCAGATCGCGACAAGCGGCGTCCACGCTGGCGGCATCGAAATTCGGTTCCTTGCCGCCGCGCAGGATGAGGTGGCAATCCTCGTTGCCCCGCGTGGCGACGATGGCGGAATGACCGCCTTTGGTGACGCTCAGGAAATGGTGCGGGGACTGCGTCGCCTTAATCGCGTCGACGGCAATCCGCACGTTGCCGTCGGTTCCGTTCTTGAATCCGACTGGGCATGACAAACCGGAAGCCAGTTCGCGGTGCACCTGGCTTTCGGTGGTACGCGCCCCAATCGCGCCCCAAGACACAAGGTCGGCAAAGTACTGCGGCGTAATCATGTCGAGAAATTCCGTCCCCGCCGGCAGCCCCAGTTCATTGATTTCCCACAACAGGCTACGCGCCCGCCGCAAGCCCTCGTTGATTGCGTAGCTGCCATCGAGGTGTGGGTCGTTGATGAAGCCTTTCCAGCCCACTGTCGTGCGTGGCTTCTCGAAATACACCCGCATCACGACCAGCAAATCGCTCTTGAGGCGCTCCGCCTCGGCTTTCAGGCGATGCGCGTATTCGCGGGCGCTCTGCGCGTCGTGAATCGAGCATGGCCCAATCACCACCAACAGACGGTCGTCCGCCCCGAACAGGATGCGATGGATGGTCTGCCGCGTGCTGAAAGCCGTCGCCATCGCGCTGGGCGTAGCGGGGAACTCGCGCAGCACGTGCGCGTGCGGCGTCAGTTCCTTGATTTCGGCGATGCGAACGTCATCAATATTATTCTTGGGCATGTTGGAATCGGTATCGAAAAATGGGTGGAAAATCAGGACGAGAAGGCGCTGGATTGTAGCCTAGCCGGGTTCAAGCTCGCGCAACACCTTAAAAATCTCCCGATACGCGCGTGGCGGTTTTTGCTGTTCGCGCTCTTTCAGCGCGTTGCGCCGCAGGGTGCGCAAACGCTGGATGTCGGCTCCCGGCCACTCGCGGGCGATGTTTTCGACCGTTTTTTCATCGGCAAGTAATTCGTCGCGCAACCGTTCCAGCCGATGCTGGCGAGCGATTTCGCTCGCAGACTGCCCGCGCAGCGCGGCCAGCCCGACCCGAATCGGCTCCGGGTCGACGCTCCGCATGAGCTTGCCGACGTACTGCATCTGACGCCGCATCGCCTCGCTTCTGGGAGCCAACCGCCGCGCCTCGGCAAGGGCGGCCAGCAATTCGTCCGGCAGAGGGATTTTCCCAAGCTGGCCGCGTGTCAGGGCAAGCAATTGCTCGCCCAAATCCTGAAGTTCCTGCATCTCCCGCTTGCGGCTGCTTTTGCTCGGCGGCGAAGCATCTTCTGGCAGTGGATGGAGCAAGGTGTCCGGGGTAGGCTGAAAAGTCATTGTGTTCGGTGAGCGGCGCTCATTGACAAGGTAGAATCATCATAACTTTAACTGCCTCCGTCCACTCATGGCTTCCAGCACCGGATTTTCCCGCACGCAGTCCCAACTCAAAGAAATTGCCGCTGACATTCTCAAAGTCGCCCGCAAGCGCGGCGCGTCCGCTTGTGAGCTGGATATATCGGAAGGCTTCGGACAGTCGGTTTCCGTGCGCATGGGCACCGTCGACACCATCGAGCACAACCGCGACAAAGGCGTTGAAATCACGGTCTACATCGGGCAGCGCCGAGGGCAAGCGAGCACCTCCGATTTTTCCCGCGCCGCGCTCAACTCCGCAGTCGACGCGGCGCTCTCGATTGCCCGCTTCACCGCCGCCGACCCCTGCGCGGGACTTGCCGACAGCGCGTTGATGGCACGCGGCTGCCCCGACCCCGAGCTTTTTTATCCTTGGGATATTGGCGTCGACGATGCCGTCGAACTGGCGCGGCGCTGCGAAGAAGCCGCTTTCTCGGTCGCCCCGTCCATCCGCAATTCCGAAGGCGCAAGCGTTTCGACCCATCAGTCGCACTTCGTTTCTGCCAATAGCAACGGCTTCATGGAAGGCTTTGCCAGCAGTCGGCACGGCTTGTCATGCGCGGTCATTGCGGGCGAAAACGACGCTATGCAGCGGGAGTTCTGGCACGACGGACGACGTGACGCCGCCGAGCTCATGTCCGCCGAGGACGTTGGCCGCATTGCCGGAGAGCGGGCGCTTGCCCGCCTCGGCGCGAAAAAAATCCGCACGCGCCAAGCGCCGGTCATCTTTGAAGCCCCGCTCGCGGTCAGCCTCATCGGCCACTTCGTGCAGGCCGCCAGCGGCGGCGCACTTTACCGCCAAGCCAGCTTCCTGCTCGACACCCTCGGGCAGCAGGTTTTTTCCCCCGCCATCCACATCAGCGAACGTCCTCATCTCAAAAAAGCCTTCGGCGCAACATGGTTCGACAGCGACGGCGTCGCCACCCATGATCGCGAAGTCGTGGTCGACGGCATCTTGCAGGGCTATTTCCTTTCCGCCTACTCCGCCCGCAAGCTCGGCCTACAGACCACGGGCAACGCGGGCGGCTCGCACAACCTCCGTGTCCGATCCGGCGAAGACAGCCTCGACGCGCTGCTGCGCAAAATGGACAAAGGGCTGCTCGTCACCGAACTGCTCGGACACGGCATCAACTACGTCACCGGCGACTACTCACGCGGCGCGGCGGGCTTCTGGGTCGAAAAAGGAAAGATCAAGCACCCAGTCCAGGAAATTACCATCGCGGGCAACCTGCGCGACATGTTCCGCAGCATCGTCGCCGTCGGCAACGACGCCCTGCCCCGAGGTGCCAAACATTGCGGCTCCATCCTGATCGAAAACATGAAAATTGCCGGACAATGACACCTACCCAACACACCGCGCCGCGCAACTTCAGCTACAATCCGCGCCGCGTCGGGCATCATTATTGATTTGATGCAGCAGTGCCCTTGTAGCTCAGTTGGTAGAGCAACGGTTTTGTAAACCGAAGGTCGCGGGTTCAAGTCCTGCCAAGGGCATCAAAAATCAATTAGTTATACTAAAACAATTCTTCTTTACTATTGTCGGGCTATCACAAGTAGCTGTTTTGTTTGCGCTAAAAACAACACGCTTAACCCGCACATCCCCTCCATTCCCCGGCTCAATCCCGATGGCGCACGCCGCCGCGCCCACTGCCAAAAATGCGGTTACGGCGGTTGCACGGGTAACGGCGCGCCGATACTGGGCTTACGCGTAACCCGTCTTGCTCGGTGGCCGGCCACGGCGGTTGCAGAAACAAGGGACGGCTCAGCCGCGCCAACGGCCTGCCGAGCCTTGTAACCCGCGCAACCATTATCTTTTCTCTTCCGGTTACGCCAAAGCCTGCATGGCCACAGGCGTTACCGCCGCAACCCATGTAACCGCTTTTTGGTAATGCCCGACGCTGAACGAGCCCTAGATAATCGGCGGGGAAATTGCTTGATAAGCGGGAAGGGCAGGGATGATTCGGGAAGAACCGGAACGGGGCAATGAAAAAGGATTTCACATTATGAA